>JBFWPS010000006.1:0-20568 GCA_050249855.1 Gammaproteobacteria bacterium | reverse complement strand
ATTCAAGACTATTACTAAAATCACTTAATGGAATACCTCTATCTGCTAAAAATTGGCGTATCGATCTCATATTTATTTGGGTAGCAACAGGCTTATTTAAATCTGCAACAGTAGTTACACATAACTCTATGCCTAAACGTTCTGCAACCGGTTGGTAAGCTTTCAAAGGATCAAATAAAATAACATTTTGTATTTTTGTACCTGGTCTAGTTGAAATGGCTCGTTCTAATAAATTTTCAGATGATGAATTTGGAGCTGCAACGACTGTCAAATCAGCTCCTACTATTTGAAATAAATCTAAAAACATGGTTACATGTCTTGGGTCTGATGTTTTATTAGTAAGCATGCATACGGGTACCTTTGATGCCAAACAATGTTTTATATGCATCAGTACGGTCATGAGCGGCTGTACATGCTCATGTGGTAATGTTCTCATGAAATTAACTAGATTACGTTTGATACTTTCAGGGAAAATAGTCGTAGAACCCGGGATTAATGATGGGCTTTTTAGTGCTAGCCCACTAAAATCTCTTAGATTAAAAGACTGAAATAACTCTTCAACAAATATAATTAACATAGTTCAGGTTCATTTTGGTAAATTTTAAGTTCAAATTTTGACTATTTTAGCAACAAAATCTTAAGGTTTTCTTAACTACTCTCTAAAAACATAGCCACTAAATCATTCAAAAAATTACGCCCTTGTGGCGTTAATGAGATAGACTTTTCTTGTTCTATTAGTAAGTTGCTAGATTCAGCTTTTTTAATCACAGGGGATATCATTTTCCATGGTAACCCTGTGCGACTTGAGAATAAATTTTTATCAATTGATTCACTCAATCTTAATGCATTCAGCATAAATTCAAATGGCAGGGAATTTTCATTTATTATTTTCTTTTCACCAATCCACTCTTTTGCTTCTAAATACGCTTTAGGTTGTTTTAATTTCCAAAAACGCTTTATAACAGCGGTTTCTAAGTCTGTTATTTTACTATGCGCACCTGCCCCAATCCCTAAATAATCTCCAAATTTCCAATAATTAAGATTATGATGGCACTGAAAGCCTACTTGACTATAGGCAGATACTTCATATTGTAAATAATGATGTTGTTTTAATAAGGCTAGTCCTTGCTGTTGCATTTCCCAAATTATTTCATCGTTCGGTAGTGTAGGCGGCTTAACATGAAATAAAGTATTAGGTTCTAAGGTTAATTGATACCAGGAAATATGAGTTGGTTCTAATGAAATTGCCGTTTTTAAATCAAAAAGTGCATCCTGAATGGTTTGGTCTGGTAAACCAAACATTAAATCAATATTCAAATTTTGAAATCCAGCTTCTTTTGCCATTTTAACGGCTTCGATTGCTCGTGCTTCATCATGAATACGCCCTAAACTTTTTAATTTAGTGGTTTGAAAACTTTGACACCCAATCGATAATCGATTAACACCTGCTGCTCTAAAACCTTCAAAACGTTCTTGCTCTACTGTACCAGGATTTGCTTCTAAAGTAATTTCAATCGATTTTGAAAATGCGATCCTATTTTCTACTTCATGTAAAATTTTATTAATACTATCAGGAGAAAATAAACTAGGCGTTCCGCCACCCATAAAAATAGAAATTAATTGTCTTTCTTGAACAAAAGCTAGATCAGCCTCTAAATCAGCTATTAGTTGTTTGATATACAAAGCTTCTGGTATTTCTTCTTTGACTGCATGTGAATTAAAATCACAATAAGGACATTTTCGAATACACCAGGGTATATGAATATAAAGACTTAACGGAATATCAGCCATCTTGATGGCCTAAAGCCGCACTTAATAATTTCGAACTCATATCGACAATTGAAATGACTTTGTCATAAGGCATGCGAGAAGGCCCAATAACTGCTAAAGCACCTACGATATTATTATCAACATGATAAGGGGCTGTTACGAGGCTACAATTATCTAATATTTCATAGCCTGATTCGCCCCCGATATATATTTGTATTTCTTGGCTTATCACGGTTTTATCTAATAAATTTAAAATTTCGCGTTTCTCATTAAAAGCATCGAATAGTTTACGAAGCCTTGCAAAATTTGTTTCACTGCCTAAATCTAATAAATTATGTTCGCCTGCTAATATATAATCATTTTTTTGAGATTGCGCAAAAGCATTGGTAGCAACTTCAATCGTTGAGCGCATCAATTCATCCATTTGATTACGATCTTGTTGCATTTCTGTTAATAATTCATTGCGCAATCGCTCTAGACTCTTCCCTATAAAACGATTATTTAAATAATTTGCCGCTTTTTCCAGTTCAGCACGACTAAATTCACGCTCTGTATGTATAATACGATTTTGAATTTCTTTACCGCTTAAAACTAATATCACTAATACACGTTTATCCGATAGTGGTAAAAATTCAACATGTGTTAAAGATATTTTTTCTAATTTAGGTACTGTTACTAAACCAGCCATTTTTGTTAAACGTGACAATAATGATGATGCTGTAGATACTAACGTACTAACACTTTGTTCTGGATTTAAAGCTTTTTTAAAATCATCCGTGATTGCAGCATCAAGCGATTTAGTGGTTAATAAATTATTGACGAATAAACGATAACCTTTGGCAGTAGGAACTCTACCTGATGATGTATGTAATGATTGTAATAAGCCCTTTTCTTCTAAATCAGCCAAAACATTTCGAACCGATGCAGGGCTTAATGAAATAGCATGCGTAGCTGCCAGTGTTTTAGAACTAACTGGTTGACCATCATTGATGTAACGCCCAATGAGCGTAAACAACAATTGTTGTGCGCGTTCGTTTAACAATTCACCTATCATTATTTACACCGATAATTTTTTCACATTTGGATCTTTTGAATAAGCAGACACAATATCTTCTAGCAATTGATCTGCTACACTTAATGCAGATACTTCCGCAATTAAACCTCTTTCTTCTCTCAAGGCATTCATTCGTGCTTCAATCACTTTAGCAACACTGCCTGAAGGAAACAAAGTTGCTAAAACTCTTCTTGTTTCTTTAGGACCAAGTCGTTTATAAAGTTGATTACGAATATGTGCATCTTCTGCTGTTGTACTAAACGCCCAAAGCTCAATAGGCCCTAAGGTGGCCGTTAACAACTGGGTATTCATACCATACTTTGTAGAAAATTGCGCTAAAAACGTTGCGCCACCTTCTCTAGGACCATGCACTCTTGTCGTAAGTGCAATTTTAGCAGTCTCTGAAAGACCAAAAATTTCTGTGGTCTTTTCAACCGCTTGCTTAGGCCCAGCATCCATAATATAAATAGACGTTGCAAACTCTATCATAACGGGATCAAAATCATCAACTGACTGTGATAATAAAGCAATCTGTACTTTCCATTTTCGACCTTCGCGCATATCAACAATCACTTGATCTCGCACCGCACGTGCTTTTGCTGTTCGGTGAAACTCATCGTAAACCAGTCTTTTGGGATCTTCACGGATCTCTTTAATACGTGTTTTGTGATAAGCTTGATAAGACTGTGGCATATCATCCACACTTTCTTCTGTTAAATAATAATCTTTCGCTAAAATAAATCGTCCTAACATATACATAACTGCTGTTTGGCGATCAGCTGCATCACCACCACTTTTTGCTACTTCATCTAAATCTAGAGAAACAACACGCGCCTCACCTAAATCAAATGCAGTCACACGTGATAAAATTGGATATTCACGCACAGCACTTGAAATCATTCGCCCAAATGCATTAATTAATGTTTCACCCGTTGGTGTAATAATTTTTCCATAGAGATCTTCAATTGCTTTAGTACGACAAACTGACGCTGCATCGGCTAACAATGGCATAGCATAACGTTGTGCTAAACTAGCTTCGTGAACAAAACCCGCAATGAACAGTGCATCAGTTACTTCCCACCATGTGGTTCGTTGATCTCGAACAAATCCAATTTCTTCTAAAATACTATCAATTAAGGGTTCTACACCGGAAGCATAAGGATAAGGATTACCATCATCAGCTAAACGTTGGTAGAGCTCATCAACAACCATCCCTGATAGATCAGTAATACCATCATAGGGTTTGCTTGAGCCAATCGGTGTTGCAAGTAAGGTTAAAAAATTTACGAGGTATGCACGTTCTTGTGCCAATGGATATCGACAACCTAATTGTGTGTCAAAAGGATTAATAGAGTAATCCGGTGTCATTCGCATACGATAATAGGCAACCATGTGTCGTTTATCTTGTGGTAGTGCTTCTTTTAATAAAGAAATTAATCCACTACTTGAAGGACCAATATCAATAATTGCAATTCTTGGTAAACGTTGAATACCTGCAGACAAACACAACGCTAAATTGATTGTATTCGATAAAACTGATTTACCGGAACCTGGTCTTGCATAGACTAAATCAATCCAGGTTGTTTGTTCAGGCGAACCTGGCTGATAAGGCCATGGTTTACCATCGGGTGTACGAAATAATTGCGCCCCCTTAACCCATGGTGACGCTGGACGTGTCATTGGTAACATATAAATAACATCACTTAATGGCGCAACGGAAGCCGTGGCAACACTATTGGTTGTAACAGCCAACATACTAGAAACAATACCAGCAAAAGCATCACCTGAAACTTCAGAAACATCACAAGAACCCCAACCCTCAATTGCTTTTGCTAATTCAGCTGTTCTCGTTCTTAATAAACTTATTTGGCCTTCGGGTGCCCAAGTTGCAGCAGCTACACGTAATCGTACAACTGCATCATCGGTATTGACGCTAATATATCTTAGTAAATTAGAAGCATCACTGATTAAACGATTTTGCGCTGAAGAGAAACTCAAAATGGCAGTTAACACAGATTTCAAACGTATACTTTCAAGCCCATTACTTTCGACAAGGAATGAAATACGCCATGGAATACGTGATGCTAAAACACGTTGAAATAAAGTAATAAAGTTTTTAATTTCTTTTGGAAACAAATCAATAAAAACTGCAGAATATATTTTATCGCCAATGCGTGCAGTTCTTAGATCTAAATTTTCCGCATCGCGTGGTAAAATTTGTCTTCCCAAAGATGGCCATAATAAATCTGATATTTGCCCTGAATATCGTTTAAACTCTTTAACACGAATTTTATCTCCGGGTAAAACAGGCATCCAATCAGCTTCAGTAAATTCAGGATCAACTGTCATACGAATATCATGAATCGCTTGATGCACTTCTAATAGTTCAGCTGCAATGTTTAATGTTCCAAGATCATTTAATAAAGCTCGGATAAAAGAATCATGTGCGTTTCGCAATTCTGGTAGCGCTGCAATGATATTTTGCGTTCTACTAAATGGTGGCATTTTAGTTTCTTTAATCATACGCTGCTTTTCTTTCATGGCTGTTTTTAATTGTTCAGCTGAAAGTAATATGGGTCGAGTAAATAAAACGAAATACACACTTTCTTTCGCACAATATCGGCTAATATAATCGATACGTTCATTAAATAAATCGTCTAAATCTAAATTAATTCTGCTTGCAGTATTAACTGCAGGTTCTAATATATCTTTAATTAATCCCTTAGCAGCTTCACGATCGTAATTAAAAAATACTTGAAATGAATGTCCAGGTCGCGACATAGAGGTTTGCAAACCTGTTGTAAGACCATTGCATAAACGTTCAAATTCAGGCGCTCCCATTAAAGCGGTTGCACCAATAATACGAATTACAGAAACAAGCGAGCCATCATGTGTAACCAAAACATTCGGACTATCTGCTGTTTCCAGATCACAATATGATTCTACTGTTTGCTTTAACGAAGAACTCATCCATGCAAAAAAGGAATCCAGTGTATCTAAAATAGGATCGATAAAACTTGCCATGATTTTACCTTATTTTTAACAACAACTTCTGCTAAATTGCAGTTGCCGATATAAACCATCTTTTTATGTGCTATCCCTCTTCAGCTAATTCTTGTAATGCAGTCGCAGCCCAGCTGTCAATCTGCATTTTAAATCGCGCACGTGAAGGTAATAAGCGAATATTCGTAAGTAATTGTTTAGCAACATCCAATTTATCGCCATAAGTTTCAATTAAAAGTTGAGCAAAAACAGATGGTTCACTGGTTCCTTCACCAAATCTCTCTTCAACTGGTTGAGAACGAAATTTAAGACTTCGATAAATGGACTGTGCAGAATCCTTGTAACCTGTATCATTCGTTATAGCGCAAAATATAACGTGACAAAAAGCATTTAATTGGCCTTGTGAAATTTCAGGCAAATATACTAATGAACCGCCACCATAATGAATACCAACAGATTCCAGAAAAAAACATTGCGTGCAAAAACAACAAGCTGTTGTTAAATTTCCAAACTTATTGTTTTGATAATTATTATCGAGATTAACAACTTCTTGATAGTCTTTAGCTTGAAATCCACAAAACTGACAAATGTAATCATCACGGCGGAATACTTTTTCACTAAAAGCGAGGAAAGCTTTATCATTCTTCCTCGCTAAAAAGATCCGCCATGCACCTGGTTGAATTCTAAGTTCAATTGGATTCATTAGTTTTGGAATGTGGTTACACCAGTTACTGTTCCTGTTTCAGCACCACCACCAAACATGGTCTTACCTGTAACACCAAAAATTTGTGGTAAAAAGATCAGTGCAGCAGCAACGAATATTAATGCAATTGGTGTACCAATTGGAATTTGTGTTGGGTTATCTTTATGTGCTTTAAACTTTAAAATCGCACCGACTGCAAAACCAAAGCCTGCTACATAAGAACCTGCAGTGATCAATTTAGCAAGATTACCCATGGTCCCTGTGATTTTTTGCGCCACACTACCAATGGTAACCGTATCGGCAAATGCTGCACACGCAAAAAAAGATAGCGCTGACGCTACCCCAAATAATAAAGCAGTTTTTAATTTATTATGCCTAATTTTAATTTGTTTCACGCTTTATTCTCCTTCACGCAATTTATTAATGATTAAAATAAAGTACCAACCAATACATTTTTTAAGCCTACAATATTTATCGCTAAGACGCCACCAATAATATGAGTCATGCCTTTACCAAAGTGATTTTGTTGCCCTCCACCTTGCTCTCCTGCTTTAGCAAGATAAAACCAACCTCGGATAAATGCAAACACTCCTACAACCTGAACTAACCCTAAAATGGATCGCATCGCCACTTCAGACACACCTTTCGTAGGACTAATATAGGATAAAGGGGTCGTCTCTGGCGAACCAAACAAAGTGTATAATATATCATGATAAGCAGTAGGGCTATAGATTAAACCAGCTGCTGCGATTAAATATGCAATTGGTTCTTTTATATTCGCATTAGAAGACATCATGGTCCGCGCTTCACCGTAAGTTTTTAAAGAATAAATCGCTTTGAACGCCATAGCAAAACCTGCGACATAAGCAAATGCGGATGCCAACCGGATCAGCGCCGGGTATGTTTTAGCTAAGTTGGAAAATATCTGATCATAATTAGGCAGATTTGTACCAGTTACACTACATGCCGTCAAACTTAGTAACAAAAGCAACATTACGACCAGATTTAGATCAATTTTAAACTGGCCTAACATATTCACCGCCTGTACAATTAATTACCATTATATCGAATTATAGCACCTGAGCTAGTAAATACCAGTCCTTTAACGGCATCAATGCGTCTTACAATACCATAGCCATACAAAGAACTACCTTTCGTTACCGTAATACTGGTACCATCAGCAGCCCTTAACCATGCTCTATCTGGGATAATTGCTTCTATATGGTAAATCGGTTTTGGCTGCGCCTGAACAGGTTTGTAGTGATGCTTTTTAGGTTTATAGATAACTTTAGGCGCTGCTAAATGTGCTTGCTGTTCTTGCACCGCAACAGCTAATGATTGTAATTGTTGAGATACAGTATTCAAATTAGTTTGAATTGCCGCCATATTATTCGCTAAATCGTTTACTTGATTACCCAAAGCAGCAATTTGAGAATCGGTTTGTGCAAAACGATTTGCTATTGCATTCGCTTGGTCAGCGGTTAAACCAGTCGGCATTGTATTGCCAGTTGATGGTTGTTGTGGCTGTTGAAAAGGTTTAGGTTGAGCAATCTGAGGTGCTTTTTCTGTAGGCGCACTTTGAAAAGTCCTCAAAAACTGATACCCAGCAATAATAATAATGACAACCGCTACAATAAATAAAAAGCTCTTACGTGAAAATAAACCTTTTTTAGGTGGTTTTGATGCAAGTGGTGTAGTCGCGGCTGTGAATGCTTCCATAGAAGGTTCTTCTGTGAAGTGATACTCTTCTTCAAGATCAGGATCGTGTGGCACAGGCGCTTCTTCTTCATCTGAAGGAAGCTGTGCGTCTGGATCTGTATGTATTTCTATATCTTTATCTTCGTCAGCCATTATTTAATCCTTGAAAAGCACTTATGACAGTTCAGGCACATCTGCCATAAATAATATACCCACACCAGTACCTGAATATATTTGTACCGTTGGAGGTGTAGTATAAACTGATTGTAAAACAGTGCCAAATTGATTTCCCACATTACCCAGTGCAACCATTAATTTACCTGTGGGTGATAAATTAGGCGTGCTTGAAACCGTCACCGTAGGACCTACCGCAATTTGCTGTCCTGATTGTAAGAAGGCTTGCCCGTAACCTTGTAAGAAAGAGGCTGCAAATAACGATCCAAATCGTAAGAAATAATGGTTATTCACTTTGCTTGCTAAGGCAGTTCTGGCTGTTTCAGCATCAATAGCAACCGCATTCACTGAAACACTTTTTGAAGCGCCCGGCATATTCATCACATTAAAAGTTAACATAACTGCCTGCCCTTTGGGTGGGAAGGTTGTCATTTGTCCAAGTAAGGTTGCGCCTGCAAATTTCCCTTGAACAATTGTTGCTAAAACAGGCCCTGGCTCATCACTATTGATAGCAGTATCCAACACGGCATACATAATGGTTCCGGCTTGGACTGCAACTTTTTGATTGGTTTTGCCCCCTTGTTGGGCACCATTACCACTTCCTGGTGCGCCATTACCACCACTTCCACCACCTTCACCAGATTCTTTGGGTGGTTCGCCTTCAACATAACTCTGTGTTGCAGCTTTCCACGCTGAAAATAATTGTCCTGCTTGTGCTGCCATAGTCGAGGTGGTTTGTGTTTGCAATTGTTGTAACTGCTGTGATTTCAATAGCGCTTGGGACTGTGCTAGTGCCGCGTCTTCTTCTGTTGTTTGTTGCGTTTGTTGTGCACCAGTCGTTGATGGTAAAGGTGGTGTGATAACACCAGCTGACTGTAAATCAGCTTCACTAAAACCAGCGTTCTTTAGTTGATCAGCAGAAAAACCAGCATCTGCTAATTCTTTAGGTGAAAATCCTGCATCTTTTAATTCACTTGCAGAAAAACCCGCTGCCTTTAATTGTGCTGCAGTGAATCCAGCATCTTTTAATTGTTGTGCGGTGAAACCGGCTTTTGCTAAATCAGCTGGAGAAAAACCAGCTTTAATTAACTCACCTAATGTATATCCTGCATTTTCCAAATCCGCAGCACTATAACCACCTGCTTTAAGTTGTGCTGCCGTACAACCAATTTGTCTCATCACACTGGCACTAACACCCATTGCTTTTGCTTTAGCAACCGCAGCCGCAGAACAGCCAGCTTGTTTTAAACTTGCTGGTGTAACACCAGGTGGTAAGCCCATGGCTTGTATGGCTTGTTGTGCTTGCGCAATTTCAGCACTGGTATAACCCGCTTGTTTTAATTGATCAGGTGTCACACCTGCAGCTGCTAATTGTCCTGCGGTAAACCCTGCTTGTTTTAACTGAGCAGGTGTAAAACCAGCTTGTAATAATTCACCAGCGGTAAAACCCGCGTTTTTCAAATCAGCAGCAGTATAACCACCTGCTTTTATTTCAGCAGCAGTACAACCTATTTCACGAAGTGCTGCAGCACTCACCCCTTGTGCATAGGCTTGCTGTATCGCAGCAGGAGAACAACCTTTTGCTTTTAACGAAGCTAATGTTACACCCGGTGGTAATGGACCAGAAATAACACCCGCTCCCGTTTTTAAACCAGCCGATGCAATTTGATCAGGTGAAAATCCAACCCCTTTTAATTCATCAGGTGCGAACCCAGCTTGTGCTAATTGCGATGCATTATAACCCGCTTTTTTCAATTGGCAGGCATTAAAACCAACCCCTTTTAATTCACCTGCGCTATAACCCGCTTTTTTCAATGCAAGAGGACTTAACTTTGTATCCGTCAACAAATCACAAGCGCTGAAACCTGCTTGTTGTAATGCATCCGTTCCATAACCAGCTGCTCGTAGTTGATCGGCATCACAACCTGCTTCTTTTAGATCTGCCGGTGATGCTCCTAATTGTTGTGCTTTTTTAATAGAATCAAGACTACAAGCCGTTTGTCTTACTTGTTGTAAAGACAATGATTTTGGAGAAAGATTTTCACCTTGTTGCGCTAATTCTTTAAAACCAACACCACCACCTTGAACCGCTGTACCAGGTCCTACTTTTGTGGCGCCAATAATTGTAGGAATAGCACTACCACCCGTTTTTAAAGCTTGTTCAGCATTTTCTTGATTTTGCTTTTCCTGCAATTTAACGTATTCAGCGCTTGGGTTAAATCCACCAGGTGTTGATTCAATTGCACCAGGTGCTTCAGCTAAACTCGCTTTTCCGCCTGGTCCACCAACACGCGCTTGAAAAACATAATATCCAGCAATCGCTGCAAATAATATTAGCACCGCTGTGATAATAATAATCGTTCGGGTTCTAGCATCCTTCAATAAACCAGCAAGATTTTTTGTGCGTACGCCCATAAATTTAAAATCCTGTTACTTTTACTTGAACCATCTTACCATTCTGAGACATTAACAATAAGGGTGTCTTTAAAAGTTGATATGCATGTGTTCCATCAGCACTAGACATCGTTTGTAACCATGCGGGTGATAATAAAGTCCATCTTGTTCGTAAATAAATTTTATCTTCCAATAACCATACATACCCCATTTCTTCATCAATATGAAGTGCGCGTGAGCCACTAGGTGGAATACCTTCTAACACAGATAGTAAAACATTCGCAACATCGCCTGGTAATCCACTAACAGGCGCAGGATAAGCATTAGGCCCAAAACCAGGGATGCGTAAATCAACACGATAATTAACAACGCCTCCACTTTCAACTGCGCTATTAGTTACCAAAGTAATCATCACTGGTGTTCCTAAATTTCTTAAACGCACGGCTAAATTACCATGACCAAAAGCCGTACTCGCTTGAATCATTAAAACATTATCTTTTTTATTCCATTGAATATTAAATGCCGTAGGATTACCGTTATCCAGTGCTTCTATAGGCCAAGGTGCACCGGTTGAATCTAGAAAAACAAGCGCTGTAATATCCCCTTCTGCTAAATTTATAGCAGGTGGCGTCGCACCCGGAGATAGATCAACAAACAAAGAAGATGCGGTTGGTTTTGGCGGAACGCCCGCTGGGGCAGCAGCAGCATACTGTGAGGCAGTGTACAATTGCTTCAAACGATGGATTTGATCGGGTGACATTGGTAACAAATTCTGTGCAGTGTTTGCAAAAGAACTTTGATTAACGCTTTGTGTTTGCAAATTCTGCAATGGTCTTTCTGAAGTAAATGGCGCTTTAAAATTACTTGCAGGAAGAATAGGACCAACACCAGGACCGCCACCTGTGCCATATAATTGTCCTTGCATATACTGTTTAGCTTGTTGCGCAATCATTGCATTTTGTTTAGATAATGTTTCTTGTTGCTGTTGTTGTAATTGTCTTACCTGCTCTAACATTTGTTGCGATTGCTGGTTTTGTTCATTTTGTGCAAATAATGGCGTGCAAAGTACAAGACTTAACAAAATACTGAATGGTATTTTTATTATTTTCATCATTTTCTAAAAACCTTGCACCATTATGCCAAATGTAGCGTTAGCATATCTTAAATTATATTGTACCGCCACCAGCGGCAACAAATTGTTCAATACCTATACCACGCGCAGAATTCAATGTTGAAATTCGAATAATCAACATAGTGACAACTAAATTTTGTTGGGTAATTTGGCTTGCACTTTGATAACTCACCAATATAGGCATTTGCACTCTCCATGCATAACGACCATCGAGTACCCCTTGTTGTAAAATAACTGGCGCTCCAGTTGCTACAGCACTAACTACTAATTTTTTATCAATGACTGCTTTTAAATTATTAGACGATTGCAACTCCGAAATAAAATTTTGCCAACCATCAGGTGTAAAAAATTCAGATGCTGCTTCTAACTCTTGACGATAGTTAACAAAGTTATAAGTGAACGCAGCAACTGCTGCTAAATTAGCCCATTGTAATAATGCAGATTGTGACAGGTTTGGCTGGTCCAAGGGGGTTAATCGAATCATGCGACCTTGAATATCCGTTGCAAAATACTTGGGTGTTGGTGGATGTGAAATTTGATAAACTAGTGCACCAGCTAATATAAAAACTATTACAATCGCAAATAATAAAATACCAACAATTTTACGATAATTATCGCGATAAAAATCATTTCTTAATCGTACCAACTCTAATGCATCATCTGCCATGTTATCTTCCTCAATTCAGCATTATTGATTTACAGGTGCCGTTAAATTCACATCCCCTTGATTGGGTTGTGTAATACGAGCGCCCCATTCAGCAGGATAAATTCTCTTAATTCCACCATCTGGATTTGTTGTATAAAAATCTGATGGTGTTTGTGTTAATTTCACTAAAAAAATGGCCGCAACTTCAAAAATAATGACCATCATACAAACCATAAGAACACTAGACATACGATGATAATTATTTCGATAAAAATTCCTACGTCTTTTTATTTGTTCTAATACTTCATTAATCATCCAGTCACCTTTATTAAAATTTAAACCAAAGGTTCATATTCTAATTGTCTTAACGTAATTTCAATTCGTCTATTCATACGCTGACCCAATAATGTAGCGTTACTTGCAATTGGTCGTTCTTGACCATAACCTACTGCTATCATTAAACGAGTATCAACGCCCTTCGTCCAAAAATATTGTGTTAATTTTAAAGCCTGCAAACGTGATAAAGCCAAATTACGTTGCCATGGACCTACATCATCTGTGTAACCAGCTACTGTAATACTAACTTTTTTAAATGATCGTAATAATTCAGCAATTTTATTAAGCACTTGGAAATATTGGGTATTCAAATTCGCTGAATCACGATGAAAGAATTTATCAGATGATAAAACAAGCTCAACATCATCGCCTACGCGAATCACTTCTACGCCATTGTAAATTAGATATTCGATCAAAGACTGTTTAGATCTTATGACATGTCCTATATCACCTATCCAGATTGCTCCAACTGCCGCCGCCATAGCTGGACTTCCAGGAACCGCAACAGCACCTACTACGGCACCTGTAACAAAACCTACTTTACCTGGTGTTGGAGGAGGACTACGATCCCATAGGCTAGATGAGCAAGAAGAAAGCAAAACAAACACAAACGCTACAAATAATTTGATCGCGTGGGAAATGCCTTGCAAATAAAGTTGTTTTTTCATCATACTTTAGATATTCATTTTAGTTATGAACGGACTTTAACAGAAATATGACATCATCAACAAGTCTCTCTCTACCCAAAGGACCATCTTTATTCTATTTATTAAATTTGGCTTCACTGGATCGCCCCAGTTTTTTAACTGAGCTTAGTTTAGACTATGGTGAAGTCGCCCGCTTGCCAAGCCTAGTGCGTACTTACTTGATCAATAATCCAGATTATTTACAAGACATTTTACTCAAAAATCATGAAAACTATGTAAAAGGTGGCCTAGCCTTAAAACCACTATCAAAAGCATTGGGTCAAGGCATACTGATGATTAAAGGAAAAACTTGGCAAAATCGACGACGTTTATTCGCACCACATTTTCAACCAAGCCAAACAGAAAGTTTTACAAAAATTATCGTTGAAGCTACAGAAAAAACGATTCGTACCTGGCGCACCAATCAAACCTTTGATATCTGTCATGAAATGATGAAAATTGTTTTAAGTATCGCATTAAAAACATTTTTCAGCACAGAACTATCTGCTGAAAAGATGGGACGTATGATAAAAAAAATTGGTTGTGAAAACAAATATGCCTGTTCCACACTTGCTTTATTACCATGGTTACCAAGCATCGGTAATTTACGACTACAATTTGCTAAACGATATTTACAAAAAGAAATTCGATCAATCATTCATGATCATCAAAAAAATCTTCATACCTATGATGATCTACTTAGCCACATCATTAAACAAACCGATACTTTAAATTTAACACCGCAAGACATCTTTGATGAAGCAAAAACTTTTTTACTTACAGGGCATGAAACAACGGGAACTGCTCTGGGCTGGACCTGGTATTTACTGGGTAACCATCCTGATATTTATCAAAAAGTTTTGGATGAAACAGATGCGAAATTAAATGGGCACTCCTTAGAAAAAAACCAATGGCAAGATTTAACTTACACAAAAATGGTTTTTGAAGAAACATTAAGATTATTCCCACCTATATGGATCACAGGACGCAAAGTGACTGAAACAATGACGTTAGGCTCCTATCAAATTTCAGCGGGCAGCGATATTTTAATTTGTCCGTATACGTTACATAGACAACCACAATATTGGGAAAACCCAGAACGTTTCATTCCCGAACGTTTTGAATCAGAACAACATAAAAATCGTCATCGTTTTAGTTATTTACCCTTTGGTGCTGGGCCACGAATTTGTATCGCTAGTCATTTTGCTATGCAAATGGCTCTCACAATCATTGCCACTATCTGTCAACATTGTAAAATAGAAACAATTCATGAGCAAAATATACAATATGATCATTTAATCTCATTAAAACCCCAAAATGGTATTTTGGTAAAAATAAAGCGATTTTATTAACAATAAAAATAATAAGGAAAATAAAAATGTCTACCGCTCAACAAATCACTTTTGATTTACTGAGAAAATTAGAGTTAACTAATATTGTTGGTAACCCTGGTTCAACTGAAGAAACTTTTTTGTCAAATCTTCCCGACGATTTTAATTTTATTATGTCTTTAAAAGATTATCGCTGTTTGCACATGAAATTAATCAAAGTAAAAATCCTGTGTTAATTTATGGTACCAATATTTCTAGAAGTAATGCTTGGCAAGAAGGTATAGCATTATGGACCGCGGTTCAACACGATGTACATTTGGTGATACTTGCTCTACGAAATGAAGAATACGCAATCTTAAAATCACTTGCGCTTTTGGAAAAAACACCCAATGTCCCTGGTTTAGATTTACCTGGATTAGATTTAGTATCACTTGCAAAAGGTTATGGAGCGAATGCTTTCCATGCTGACTCTCTTGAGGCTATCTAAGAAAACTATAGCAAAGCCTTATCAACCCCTGGTGTTACGGTCATACAAATCCCCATTGATAAAAAAATTCATAAATTATTAGGGTATATTAAGGCTAGTTAATAATTGTAGGGTAGATTAAGCACTTTAACGCCGTAATCCACCATGACATCATGATGGATTACGCCCCCTCACCCCAAACCCTCTCCCCCTACAGGGGGAGAGGGGGGTAATTACTACTCCTAAAAAATAAAGTGATTTTTACGGCTTGTTTTTACACAAAAAATTGTATATATTTTTGCCGATAGTTCAAAATTTCACAATATAGGAGTGAACAAACTATGTTTAGAGCAATGTGCCGTTCAGCTAGAATCGTTGGCCAAACCCCTGCTTCAACAGCACGTTTATTTTCAAGTCGAAGCCCTTTTTTAGCATTAGAAGATGAGCCAATCACTTGGACAAGAGATCATGCTAACGATTGTTTCAGACACGGTCATTTTACAATGCATTTAATTGAAATTGGTAATGCAAAAAAAGCTCGTGTTTTTTATCAGGGGATAATGCAAACCTTTGATCTATCGTCAAATCTTCAGTGGAAAATATTAGATCACCAATTCGATCCAAGAAGTGTTAACGCGCCCAACGGTTGTTAAAACTTATTAATTAATTTCGATGGAAATGACGTGATTGCATGGATTCAATCACGTCATGCTCTGCTTTTATCAAATGCTCAGCAATATCATGCAAACGAGCAGAGAGAAACCCTCTTGCGTATTCATTTGGATGTTGTGCTTTTTGTTCAGAAACGATTACTTCAATTTTCTTGTTGAAATTGGTTTGAATTTCACTTAACAATAATTTGGCTGCTGCTAATTTCTCTCCTTTTTGTTTTTCTTTATCACTTGAAACACCATTCTTTTCTTTTGTCAGGTCATGAATATAATCTGTAAGAGTTTTAATAACATTTTTAACTTCTATTGAATCTCTCACAAGTTTCTGTTGTTCTTCAAATGGCGATAATGGAACTACTTTAGACGTTTGACTACCTGATGAACTATTACTTGCAGCTGCTTTAGCTTCCTCTTCTTCTAATAAATGTAAATATGCTTTTTCAACTTCTTGAAGTCTTGCTAAATCGATTTCCATTTGACTTATTGCATTCTTTCCAGCATCAATTTGAGCTTCTAACTTTTTTTCTCTTTTTGCGCTTTCTTCTCTTTGTTTTTTTAATTCAGAAGAATGCTCTTGATTCTTTTCCCTTAATGTAGCAGCAAGCACTGAAACTTCAGATTGTAATTTTTCTAATGCTTCTTTTTTTTGAATTACATCAGCTTCAAATCTTTCCTTACCTTGTTTCAAAACGGCTATTTCTTCTTTTTTTTCTTGTAATTGCAATTGCAGTTGATTAACTCTGGTTGAATTGCAGTGATCTACTTGTTGGAAATAAATTCTTTCTCTATTAGTTTGTCTTGGAAACAACTCAGGTCCATGGCCCATATTACTCATCAAGCCTTCAATCACCCTGCTAGGTGAAAGTACATGACGAGCACCTAAAAAAAATGAATGAAATGGCTCAGATGCTACCAACCTACTTGCAAGACTTGGATTTTTATCAGCGAGCGCTAATTGGCCATCGTTCAAGCTAATTATTTTAGTCATTCCGCTTAAGAGTGGAAAAAGAACAAAAAATGGATTATCAGATAAAAGATAAAATACCATTCCAAAAACAATCGCGGTCATTAAATAACCTTCAATCGCAGCCTTTTGTACAGGATCGCTATGCTCCATATAAGCAGCGTGCGCTAATCGACTTTTTGCAATAGTTGGAAATAATTTTTCTTTGAGTATATCAGCTTGATCACTTGGAAATAATCGACTGACTTTACCAAAAAAATTTATATCTTTAGTCCAATCATATGAATCTTCTAGAGCATATTGAAAAATATTATTAATTTCTTGTAAGTTATCTTTAATACCATCGATATCATTTACTAGAATTCTTTCTTCACAAAAACCTATAACCGCTCTTAAAACTTCAATGCGATAAGGACTCAAAAAATCACCCAAACCTATTTGAGGGGGTTTTATAGCACGTTCTGCTTCCTCATGAAGCCATTGTTTACGTTCTTCTATTGCTTCTTTGATGTCTTCAATAGACATTTTAGTTTTAAATTCTTGATTTTTTAATTCAGCAAAGCGCATGATTACTCCAACCTTTATACATCAACTTTTGAAAACCAGAGAGGTCATTGTGAGCGTAGCGAAGCAATGACAGCATAACAATTTTCAGTCTCAAACCATAACGCACTAAATTAACACAATATTGTTTAAATTACAAGCAAAGCTGGCCGCAAATCAGTCAAATCTTTGAACATAATGATGGCAATAAGGCTGATGGCCGGTTTTTTGATAATAATCTTGATGATAACTTTCAGCGCGTGTAAAAACACACATGGGTAAAATACGCGTTACTATCTTATAACCTTTATTTTCCAACTGGAGTTTTAAATTCTCAGCTATATTTCTTTGGATTTCATCATAATAAAAAATATAACTTAAATACTGTTCACCAATATCAGGCCCTTGACCATCAATTTGTGTTGGATCATGTATTTCAAAGAAAAATTTAATTATTTTTGAGTAATCTATTTTTTTAGGATCAAATAAAACGCGCACTGCTTCTACATGACCTGTATTTTCATGACAAACAGATTCATAAGTAGGATGATTCGTATGTCCACCAATAAAACCGACTTCTGTTTTTAATACGCCTGGTAACCGTTTAAAATAATATTCAACGCCCCAAAAACATCCAGCAGCAACGATCGCTTCTTCAGTATCTTCAACATTTAGGTCTTCCACAAAATCTAAACTCCGTGCGTTAACACAATGACGAATATTGGTTGATGTGTAACTTTCACCCTGAAAAACATGCCCAAGATGTGCTTGGCAACGTGCGCAGTGAATTTCAATTCGCATTCCATCGGGATCAGGTGATTGTAAAACAGCACCTTTTAATTCTTCATCGAAACTTGGCCATCCACAAGCTGAAACAAATTTAGTATGTGAACGATATAAAGCAAGCCCGCATTGCCTACATAAATAGGTTCCTGGCTTATCCCATTCATTATATTCTCCTGAAAAAGGATATTCTGTGCCTTTGTCTTGTATGATATGTAATACTTCAGATGTCAGTGATTTTGTTTTAAGTAACATTAGCATTCCGGTTTTATCAATAAAACATAGCCATCCCAATCGATATCAAATTGACTATTAATCGGTTCTAAATGCGTATAGTCTAATTTTTTCCAAGAAAAATCTGAAAGTGATTTTACAAATACATCTGTCACTGGCTCAAGTTTTTCTTTCGGTTGATGATGTTTCTTTTTCAGAGAAAATAAAAATAACAACTGTTTAGGTGGATATTGATAATTCACAGTCCCTACCCAAATTTCCATGTATCGATCAGTGACAATAGCATAACTTCTCCAGAGTCGTAGGACTATTAGTCTTTTAGGGTTCCCTACATATTTAATCATGACTAAAACTGGCTCATGACCTTCATAAACCAATGGAAACAATGGTAAGTTATTGGTATCTCCAGGTGCTCCTAAATAATTGATCGTTCGTAGTAAAGGGTTAGGAATATTGACACTCCAGCCATGTTTAGTTAATTCTTTTTCTATTGCATTTAACGAACCCATCCATTCTATATTCATCGCTTGAACTTTTTTGCCTAGACGATTACTTCTATATAAAGGATGTTCTTTCAATCCAAACTTCCACCATTGCTTTGCTGTAATTGTAAATGTTGGCCATTTAGGCGAGTACTCAACAACTGCATCTTGATAACCGTGCCACATAACCCAGCCCCAAGCTAAACTTTGACTTAATAAAACGACTATCAGCAATTGTTTTGCTGAAATTTTTATACGACTGCAAGGATTTCGTTCGTAAATAAGCGTTGTAAGGAAAACAAAAAATAATCCCAATAAAAGACCGCCTAAAGTATCACTTAACCAATGTGCATTTAAATAAAGTCTAGAGATCACCGTAATGATTATTAAAAACGTAGCCGTTCCGTAAGCGTAACGAGGAATTAAATAGCCTCTATGTTGACTAAAAAGCACGGCAAGAAATCCATAAAACGCGGTCACTAACGTTACATGACCACTTGGAAATGAATCTGTAGCAAGAATTTCAATCAATCCTGGAGGTCTGGAAATTGCGAAAACGCGCTTGAATAACCCTGTCCAGCCCATAATAAAAAAGCCTAATAACAACCAATGTGCTAACAACTGCCAATAGCGTTTCCAAACAAAATAAGCAGCAACCGCAAACCACATAAAAACCATCACTCTAGGTTCAAAAAATAAAGTGACGATGATCATTACTTGATGCCAAGAGGTGCTATAAATGCTTCTAAAAAAATGATATGTCGCTTGGTTTGGCATCCATGAAGGTGTAAATGGAACAATAGAATGACAGATATAAATAAACAAAACTAATGTTAGAAGACACAAAACAATTAGTGTTAATTGAAAATGACTATCACTTAGTGTTGCGCTTTGGAAAAACTGACAAATCCCTCTAAAAGATTTTGAGCCTTGCATTGAAAACCAAAGCCATTTAATACTCCTATCAAAAATGTATAACACAAATAATACAATCTTTTTAATAAGCCAATAGAGTAACCAGATTGCGACTAAAATCACCAGTAAATCAAGGATCATATGCTTTGTTTGTTCTGGGGCAAGTGCTAAAGAAGCAGCACCAATTAATATTCCAGGGAGCATATAGGCTGGGGCCCAAAGAATCGCTGAAAACAAATCGACAATGATAAACTTGAGTGGTCGCATATTCATAGCACCCGCAATAACTGGCAACATAGGACGAAGAGGTCCAATAAAACGACCTATAAAAATTCCTTTTCCGCCATGTGATATAAAGAATCGCTCTCCTCTGTCAAACCATTTTGGAACTTTATTAAATGGCCAACGATTTCGTAAATGATCACGATAATGAAATCCAAACCAATAACTTAAAACATCTCCAACGAAAGCACCGGCAATTGACCAAATAATTGTTGAAACGACTGGCAAAATTCCTGCGCCTAATAGAATACCGATAGCGCTCATAATAATTGCGCCTGGGATCATTAATCCTAATACTGCA
>JBFWPS010000005.1:0-21337 GCA_050249855.1 Gammaproteobacteria bacterium | reverse complement strand
TAGCTTTGATAGCTGTCGCACACAAGTTATTGTTTACATTAAGAAGTATTGCTCAGCGTCAAACACCCTGGGTACCAATACTAGAAAAATAATTTTTTTGTTGACTTAGAATATAGATGCTGCGAGCTTAACGAAGCAATCCAGAACTGAATATCTATGCTAATGCAGTAACTAGATTGCCACGGCCCGCAAAGAACGCAGACCTTGCAATGACAGATTTCTTTTGCATAAGTCATATTTCTTATACTTTAAAGGTAATTATCATGTTCAAAGAAGTTTTATGCCTTATGGGACCCACAGCAACAGGCAAAACTGAATTAGCCATAAAACTCGCTTCTTTATTACCTATAGAAATTATCAGCGTCGATTCTGCACTCGTTTATAAAGGAATGGATATAGGTACCAGCAAACCCAGTCCTCAAGTCTTACAAGAAATACCACATCATTTAATTAATATAAAGGAAGTTTCTGAAATTTATTCAGCCGCTGAATTCCGAAATAACGCCTTAATTCTTATTAAAAACATACAAAAAGCAGGTAAAATCCCATTACTAGTCGGTGGAACCATGCTGTATTTTAAAGCCTTATTACATGGGCTTGATAACTTACCTAGCAGTGATCCCAAGGTACGTTCAGCACTACAAGCTGATTTAGAGCTACATGGCAGCAACTACTTACATGAGAAACTCAAACAAATTGATATCAAGAGCGCTGAACGCATACACCCTAATGACCCTCAGCGTATATTAAGAGCCCTAGAGGTATACCAAATTACTGGAAAACCACTCTCTGAACAGTTTTTTTTAAATCAACAAAAATCATTACCTTTTAGAGCAATTCAAATTGCTTTAATTCCAAATTGTAGACAAACATTACATAAACGAATTGAACAAAGAACTAAACAAATGTTTGAACAAGGTTTCTTAGATGAGGTTCGTGCATTACATGCCCGTTCAGATATACATGCTGATCTACCATCCATGAAGTCTGTTGGCTACAGACAAGCCATGCTCTATCTCAATGGTAAAATTAGTTGTACAGAATTAAAAGAATCTGTTATTATTGCGACCAGGCAGTTAGCAAAACGCCAACTCACTTGGTTACGTCATTGGCCAGAATTACACTATTTTGATTACGCTGTAAAAGGCTTACCTCAAATTATTCTGAGATCTATTGATAAAATAAAAAGCACAAAATAACCACCGAACGGCTAGAGTCGTGCTACAATTAGTCAAGGGCCAGTGATGATTACATTATAACTATTACAATAAGGAGAATCGCCATGTCAAAAGGGCAATCACTTCAAGACCCTTTCTTAAACGCTCTGCGTAAAGAGAAAGTTCCCGTATCTATTTACTTAGTCAACGGTATAAAACTCCAGGGTCATATTGATTCATTTGATCAATTTGCAGTTTTGTTAAAAAATGCGGTTTGTCAATTAGTATATAAACACGCAATTTCTACCGTCGTTCCATCACGAGATATAGAACTTCCTAGTACAAATGATGAAACTGAGTAGTAAGTAGAGAAAATTTTGTTTGATAGACCACCTACCGGCGAAAAAGCAATTCTTGTTCATGTAGATTTTAATGAGCGAGCTGATAAAAAAGATAGTGAAGAATTTTATCAGCTCGCTCTTTCTGCTGGCGCAGATATTGTCGATTCTATTACAACTACACGCACAATTCCTGATGTAAAGTATTTTGTAGGCTTAGGCAAAGCTGAAGAAATTAAAAATCTTGTTAGTCAAGCTAAAATTGATCTCGTGTTATTTAATCATTCCTTATCACCAAGCCAAGAACGTAATTTAGAAAAATTATTAAAATGTCGCGTTATCGATAGAACAGGTTTAATCTTAGATATCTTCGCACAACGCGCTCAATCATTTGAAGGTAAATTACAAGTAGAGCTTGCACAATTAAATCATTTAGCTACACGACTAGTTCGAGGTTGGACTCACCTTGAAAGACAACGTGGTGGTATTGGATTACGTGGCCCTGGTGAAACACAATTAGAATCAGATCGTCGATTAATTAGAAATCGCATTAAAACAATTCGTAGTCGTTTAGACAAAGTTCAAAAATCACGAGCGCAAAATCGACGTGCAAGACAACGTTCTTTATTACCCACTGTAGCGTTGGTTGGTTATACGAATGTTGGTAAATCAACTTTATTTAATTTACTTTCTGGTGCACATGTTTATGTGGCAAATAAACCTTTTGCAACATTAGATCCGACCATGCGACAAATTGCATTGCCAGGGGCGGGGCCTATTATATTAGCTGATACAGTTGGTTTTATTCGTGATTTGCCGCACGATTTAATTGAAGCGTTTAGTGCAACATTAGAAGAAACACGTGAAGCAAGTTTATTAATTCATGTTATTGATAGCCAAGACGAATCACGTGAAGCACACATAGTACAAGTTAATGAAGTATTAGCACAAATTGGCGCACAGAATATTCCTAGATTATTAGTTTATAATAAAATCGATTTACGCCCCGAACTTAAACCTGACATCATTAAAAATGCCGAAGGCAAACCAGCTATCAGTCATATTTCAGTTCGTGAAAATCTTGGTATTGATCTTTTATTACAGGCCATAGCCGACTTAGTTTATGGTGATCCTGTTTATCGCACCATTACGCTCACACAGAAAGAAGGTAAATTACGTGCTTTATTATATGAAATGTCCGCTGTATTAAACGAGCAGGTTGACGATGCTGGCAACTTGGTCCTTTCTATTCGCATGGCCAAGTTTGACTTCGAACGATTATTTCCAAATGCGAGTTTAGATTAATTCAAGAACAATTTTAAGTTGTTCATAGTTAAAACGCATATTTTTTCCATTTTTAATATATAAAAAATGGAAAAAATTGACATTTTACCAAGTAATAATGTGATTATTTTCCATTTTTAATAAGGAATAACTGGCAATTTACCATTTTAATGCTTATACTCCTCAAGTAAATACCTAAATATTGAGCATGAAGATATATGAAACGTGATAGATATAAAGCACTCTTAGAATGGAAAAAAGCCTCCTCACGAAAACCATTAGTACTAAGAGGAGCAAGACAGGTAGGAAAAACCTATCTATTAAAGGAATTTGGAAAAAATGAGTTTCAAAATTGTTGCTATATCAATTTTGAAGAAGATCCGATAATTCATAGCTTTTTCGATGGCAAACTGGAGCCAAATCAACTCATCAAAGACCTTTCAACTTACTTCATGCAACCCATAAATCCACAGACAACGTTGATTATCTTTGATGAAATACAAGAATGTCCAAGCGCCTTAACAAGCTTAAAATACTTTAACGAACAAGCAAATGAATATGCAATTATTGCAGCCGGTTCTCTTTTAGGAATTAAACTAGAAAAGAATAAAGCTTTTCCCGTTGGAAAAGTAAAGTTTTTAGATTTATATCCTTTGAGTTTCTTTGAGTTTCTAGATGCCATTGGAAAATCAAATTTAAGAGAATATTTAGAAAATGTTTCATTTAAAAATCCCATAAAAGAACCTTTCCATGAACAACTCATTGAAATACTTAGGTATTATATTTTTGTAGGTGGTATGCCTGAAGCTGTCAACATCTATATTTCTACTAATGACTATGAACAAGTTCGCGCGGCACAAAAAGATATTTTAGATGGGTATTTACTTGACTTCGCGAAGCACGCGCCAACATCAGAAATTATGAAAATTTCTGGTGTTTGGCAAGCAATTCCCGAATTGTTAGCGAAAGAAAATAAGAAATTTGTTTATTCAGCTATTCGAGAAAGTGCTCGAGCACGTGATTATGAAGCTGCAATACAGTGGTTAATTGATGCTGGTTTGGCTTATCAGGCCTATAATATTACTAAACCAAATTTTCCTCTAGACAGCTATTCTAATCATCATATATTTAAACTATATTTGTTTGATGTTGGATTACTTGGTGCCATGTGCAAAATACCAATAAATTTAATTGTACGGAAAGATCAATTATTTACTGAATTCAAGGGAGCTTTAACAGAAAATCTTGTTGCTCAAGAAATTAAAAACACGCATCATGAAGCATTATATTATTGGACAAGCTCTGGAACTGCCGAAGTAGATTTTATTGTAGCCTACGAAGGAAAAATTTACCCATTGGAAATAAAAGCTAATTTTTCCAAAAAATTAAAAAGCCTTAAGGTATATGACGAAAAATACCACCCTCTTGCTTTATCAAGAGCCACTATTAGAAATCTAAAGCATGATGGAGATATTTATAACTATCCTTTGTATCTGATTGCAAAATTCCCAATTACTAGTTGACCCAGAAGAAAAGTACCATTACTATTCATTTCTCTTCCCCGGTAGCTCAGTCGGTAGAGCAAGTGGCTGTTAACCACTGGGTCGGCGGTTCGAGCCCGTCCCGGGGAGCCAAATTACCTCATTAACAATGGCCTCTGCACAAATGTCACGCGATACTTTCACACTCACATTGACAGAAAAGCGCATGGTTACGCCTACCGTGCTACATATGGCGTTCTCCCGTTTAAATAATGAACCATTAGAATTTATTCCAGGTCAATTTATTACCGTTCACTTTACCCTGGATGAACAAACCTACCAACGCAGTTACAGTATTGCCAGCATACCAACCGAAGATACAACCATCGGAATTGCGGTTTCACCTTATGAAAATGGCCCTGGAACACGCTTTTTATTTGGTATGAATATAGGCGATCAAGTTGAAACCTCTGGCCCATTTGGAAGATTAGTTTTAAAAGATGAAACCCCATCTCGTTATATGATGATTGCAACAGGGACTGGTGTAACGCCTTATCGCGCCATGTTACCAACTTTTGTGGAACGTATACAAAAACAATCCGCTAAAGTTTTTGTGATGTTAGGCGTTAAAAGCCCTGAAGAATTATTATATCAAGAAGATTTTCTTCGATATGCAGCATCAAGCCCACATTTAGAATTTCACGCTTTTTATAGTCGTGTCATGCCCGATTCACCGCAACCCTATGAACATCAGGGTTACGTACAAACGGGATTTGAAGCATTTCACTTTAATCCAGAAACAGACGTAGTCTATCTTTGCGGCAATCCTAATATGATCGATCAATCGTTTGAAACCTTAGTTCAAATGGGTTTTCAAACATCTCAAGTGCGTAGAGAAAAATATATTTCACCTAAGAAGTAGCAACTGCCTTATTAGCCAGTTTTACAAAGGGGGCAGTTGTGAGCAAAACGTTTTGCCTACCCTACAATATGCTTAACTCTCGCGCAAAATAATCTTACTTGATCAAAAGACTTGCATATAGTTTATTTATTGCTAAAATGATCATTTTTATAACATGTTGATGATTTTTATGAAAACTCCGATTGCATTAAAATTAGACTTTAAAATTGATGAGAAGGGTATATTAAGAATTTTTGATATTGGTGACGGTTTAGGAGCAGGTCTCGGTGGCTTTAAAAATTTGGGTGCAATTAGACTGCGTGACCTTGCTGAGGTAAATAAAAGCCGAATAGCAACGGTATTTGGTGAGTTAACCAGAGATGCCATGCAACCAGAAACAATCCATATTCCGATTATACAACGTACCATTTCACCTGAAGGTTCGTGGATTGATATCGAGGATTTATCTGAGTTGAGTTCTCGCACTTTATTACCATACAGTCAGGCCAGTCGTATACAGTCTTATGTATCATATTTTTGGGGTAACAAACTAAATAACATTCCGATAACACCTATGGCGCTAATGGCTTTGGAAATGCATAAATTGCTTTGGTATACCCTGATGCAAAAACACATGGCTCCGGCATATAGAGAAAATATTTTATATTGGTCTAATGACAATTCTACAGTAAAGCTTGATCTAAGAACAATCAATATGAACAATGGGGTCTTTATAAAAATTGCAGACCGTTCACTGGGTGGTGGATATGAAATTTATTATGCAAAAGATGCTAACGAAGTAGAAATGATTCTTGCTCAATTACATAAAAAATATCTATTAAGCACAGAAGACCATGCTAAACATATTTTCGTTATTGAGCCAGCCTATCAAACCATCAAAACACACGATGGCAAGGATTATAATGTTACTGGAAGAGCTTTTGTTACTTTAATATTTGATACTGAAACCCGCGAACTACAGGCAAAAATAGCTGGAGCAAAATGGATGCTTCCTACAGAACCCATGCAAAATAATAAAACTCAAGAACAAATGCTTTCAAACGTAAAGCATAGTTGTAAAATGTTGCCTCTTAACGAAGAAGAATTAGAGATTGTATCTAGACAAATTGTAGAAGTTTATGGCGCTATATTCAAAGCTGGCATCACACATGATGATTTGATGGAACATTGTAATGACAATCCTATCATTCCTGTGTTTAAATCAATATTAAAATCAAATGCTACCTATAAGTTAATGTTAGAGTGCAGTAAACCAGGATCTCTTAAGAACCCTACTCAACCAGAAGAATATTTAAGGCGTATAATTATTGGCGTTGTTGTAAGAGATGATTTATTAAATGACTTTTCAGAATACTTAACTTATCTTGATAACGCTTATACTTTTTTCGCTAGTACAGTTTCTAACGAACATGATCTGATATCAGCAATATGTTTTTTATCCTTTTATGAACGATTCGCTATATTTATTAAAACTTGCGATGAATCTTATACAACTTCACTGAAAGTCGTTTCTCTTCTGCAAAATGAATCGTTAATTACTAAAAAATTGGATTCGTTAATAAGACAATTTTTACAGAAAAAAAATAAAAGTTATGATCTGAAAGACATGAATCGTGCATTAAGACAGGCAGCTCATGCTGGTGACTTAGAAGTATTGAAAATTTTAATTGGTACACATAGAGCTTCCGTCACTGTATGCTCACCAAAAACGAATCAAACAGCATTGGATTTCGCACAAAACAGTAAATGTGATCCAAACATAAAAGAAAGCTGTATACAATTATTAAAACTAAATGGAGCTCAATCTATGCAAGAAATGTTAGCAAAGGAAAAAACTGTCGAGCTACGCTAACGAAACTTTAACCCCCTCTCCCTAAGTGATCGACTCATAAATCGCTGTTAGCCCCCTTTGTAAAAGGGTGCGGTTTTGCAAAAAACGCAAAACCGCACCCTTCTTCAAAGGGGGTAATTTATTTTTTATGCGTCGATACCTTAGACGCCGCTTAGTGGGCACGCGCTTTGCTCACCCTACATCCTATTTGCAAACCATGACACGATGCATCAACTTCGTCATTGCGAGGCCCGCGTTGTTTGCGGACCATAGCAATCGAGTGCTGAGTTGAATTAGATATTCAATACTGGATTGCCACGCACGAGCGAAGCTCGTGCTCGCAATGACAGCAACATTGTGGTGGGCACACACTTTGCCCGCCTTACTTTATAACCAACTCTCGTTCAAAATAATCCTGCTTCATCGCTGCTTTTGCAAGACTCAAGGTTTTTTCTGCTACTTCATTTGCGCGCGCAGTACCTTTAAGTAAAACTTCCTGTACATGATTTTTTTCTTTTGCGAATGCTTCACGGCGCAAACGCATAGGATCAATTAATGCAACTAACACTTCAACTAATTTCTTTTTACAAACTACATCACCAATTTGGCCTGTTCTATATTGATCTTGTGCTTCTTTGACCCAAGCTTTATCTGGATTAAACGTTTCATGAAAAATCCATAAAGGATTATTTTCAACAGTACCTGGATCACTAGCACGTAAACGATTGGGATCAGTATACATACTCATAACTTTTTGTTGGATCTGATCCGGTGTATCACTCAAAAATATCGCATTATTTAAAGATTTACTCATCTTTAACAATTGACCAGCTTCATTAGGCGCACCAGTACCTACTAAACGTTTTGTTCTACCCAATTTAAAATTTACAACTGGAAATAAACCACCTGATTTAATTTGGTCACCATCCACCGTATGCGAATCAACACCACAATAAAGTTGATTAAATTTACGTGCAACTTCTCTGGTTAATTCTAAATGCGGAACTTGATCTTCACCCACAGGCACAATCTCAGGTCTAAACGCAAGAATATCAGCTACTTGACTGACTGGATACATTACAAATCCAAACGGATAATTTTCGCCTAATTGTTTATCACGAATTTCATCTTTTAAGGTAGGATTTCGCATCACTCGCGGAAACGGCACTATCATGCTAAAAAAAGCGGTTAATTCTGCAATAGCTGGCACTTCTGATTGAATGAAGATCGTACTTTTTTCAGGATCAATCCCTGCTGCTAAATAATCTAATGCAACCTCAAAAACATTCTGCTGCACTTCTTCAAAACGTTCTGCACGCGTTGTAAAAGCTTGAATGTTCGCAATAATAAAATAACAATCATAATCATCTTGCAATTGTACGCGATTTTCAACAGAACCAACCCAGTGCCCTAAATGTAATTTTCCAGTAGGCGTATCGCCCGTTAATAAACGTGGTTTATGATTAGTAGACATACGCACTCACTCTGTTGGAATCATGATAATGGCATCCATTTCAACTCGCGCCCCCTTGGGAAGCGCTGAAACACCAATAGTTGCACGTGCTGGAAAAGGCGCTGAAAAATAATGAGTCATCATATCATTAACTTGAGGGAAAAAATTCAAATCGGTTAAATAGATAGTTAATTTAACGATATCGTGTAACCCTGCATTAGCAGCTTTTGCAATGGCATTTAAATTTTCAAACACTTGTTTAATTTCTTCAACAATATCACCCGAAACCATTTCTTTTGTTTCTGGATGTAATGGAATTTGTCCTGAAACAAAAACCATATTACCTACTTTTATCGCTTGAGAATAAGGCCCGATGGCTTGTGGTGCTTCTTCAGTTTGTATTGTTTGATGCATTCATAACCTCATATCATAATAAAATTCACAAAAAACAGAGCCGTCATTGCGAGGCCGGCGTTCTTTGCGGGCCGTGGCAATCCAGTACTGATTTGAAATAGATAGTCAGTTCTGGATTGCTTCGCTACGCTCGCTTTTGAAAGCTTTGTTTTTCGTAAGTCCTGTTCTAGATAAACAAAAGCGCAGTATACTGCGCTTTATGTATGATTTCGAGTGTTATAAATGTTTACTAAATGATATTTTCAGAATTAAAACCATTTGTGCTTACTTCATTCGTTTGCTACTTCTTTCCTCATCTTCTGGAGTTTCTTCTCTTTCGCGCTTACTACCGGCTTTCGATCCTGCTTCTGCAGCTTTAGAAGCGAAATCTGTGGTTTCATGAACTGCACCACTCACCATGTCTTTCAAACCACCGAATACAGTTTTGAAGATATCTCCAACACCTGCCGTCATACCTCCTAAACTTAAAAAATCGCCAGGGTCTTTTCCTTCCAAGCCACCACTTTCGCCAGGTATCATTTCATCCATTTTACCGCTGAGCTTATCAAAAAAATCATCCGCTTTTTCAGAAGCACTGGCTCCGGGGACTATATCATCTCCTTCCTTTGCTTGTTTTTCCCAAGGTCGTTCTTCATCCTCCTCTTCTTCCTCGACTTCTTCATCAATCACTTCAGGTGCGCTAGCTTCTGCAGCTAAAGCACCCGCGGCCATTTCTTCTGGATGATCTTCAGTTTTTTGATCATCATCAAGCGTAGCAGCCACCTCTTGTGGCATACTCGCCTCTCTAGGTTTATTAACGCCAGGCATCTCACCACTCCTTTATGTTCTTACAAAAATTCCTAATACCAATTGCACTCAATTCAATATTAGTCACATTTCCTACCGCGTGAGCTAAGATCGGTTTTATACTGTGCAACATAACTATCAACTTAAGCAGCTGGTGCCGGACCAATGGTAGGAACAGATGATACGGCTGGACTTGAATTTCCCCCATTTCCCATTGCACTGCCTAAAAGATTAGTTATACAACTTAGATCTAATGTGCTTCCTCCACCTCCGGCAGTTTGACCAGGAGTACCTCCACCACCTTGAGTCATTTGACCCATACTATCACCCAGGCCTTGCATCATTTGTCCACCCATATTACCTAGCATGTTAGTTCCTTGCCCAGCCATATTCCCAATCATAGGACCAGCTTTTCCAACCATATTTCCAAGTGATTTACCAATTTTCATATCATCCATTCCCTCAACACCAAGTGCTTCAAGTAACATTGGTAAAACCATATCTACAACTTGCCCAAGCAGCGGGCCACCAACCTGAAAAACTGTCCCAACAAGCGGCCCTACCACGCCCCCTACATCCATACCACCACCTCCTCCACCTTGCATCATGACAATCTCCTTAAAGAATAACTTAAAAAAATAATTTAATTTATTAATAACCTTCTAACTCATCTCTAAAATTTTTACTTCATCTTTTATTTACCACTTACTTCATTCGCTTTTTTCTGTAAATCATTCCAAATAACTTTCATACCTGTTAAAAACGCTCTTTGAAGTGCCTCTTTATCCGCATGCTGTTCTTTTTTCATATATTTCAGCATAGAAGCCATTCCATCCTCAGTAGACTTAACAAGCACTTGCATTAAGGCAATTTTGGCTGGTTCGTCAAACTTAATACCTTGAGCTTCTAATTTTTCCAAGGTTCCAACAAAAACATTCGTAATAAATCCAACTAGCACTTGATTTATACCTGCGGCACCTTTAAGTGCTTCTTTAGTCTCTGCGCGACCTGGACTGCTTTTATATAAATTCACATTTTCTTCACTGCCTGGTCTTGACTCAGCCATTGTTATTCTCCTTTAAAACTTAATTTTATGATCAATTTTTTTATTACCACAATTGACATTTAACAACTATTTTAAAAACCTATTTTTAGTATAGTACAAATCCTGTATAAATCTTTTTTCTGATTTCAAAAGTCTTTATTTCGCATTTTGGCTGGCACACGTGAACTTAATATTTTTGTAAATTTCACCTCATCTGCCTTGCACATTTTGCCCTCCCTACAACTGATTTTATTACGGTTTTGGCGTTTCTTTGGCTGCTAGGGCTTGATCAACTGCTACTTTTTTATCAGGGTGAGATAAAGCCTCATAGGCTTCACCAAACGCTTGAAATTTTTCTTTCATCGCATTAGCTTCTTCTTCTGATCCTGCTCTATCAGGATGAAAATCACGCGCTGCAGTAAAATATGCTTTTTTTATTTGGCCAGAACTAGCATCTTGTTCAAGGCCTAAAACTGAATATGGGTTCCAATCCTGTTCCTTTATCTTATTAGAAATCATGTTGATTTCCGCATTTAAATTTGCCTTTTGCATATCAGCTTCTTCTTGCGCGAGATCAGGTTCTGGCGGTGTAGCACCTGTTGCTTCTGGGCCTGGTGGTGAAGGCGGAGGTGGGCTACTTGCTTGTGGCCCTGGTGTGGTCCTGCGGCTTGAGGTCCGGTTTTTGGCATAGTTTGAGCAAAATTATTGACAATACCGCTTAAATCCAGCTGTGAAAACATATCACCAAAGTTAATATTGGAAGATAAATTAGTACTACCTTGTTTATCTAATCCGCCCCCCAACACACTGCCTAACATGGGCGATACAATCCCCGATAAAGCTTGAATAACCATCTGCACCAGTTGCATAGGCATTTGTGAACCACCACCGCTACCACCGCTCATCATAGAGCCTAGTATATCACCTAACCCACCTGCGCCATTCGCTGACTGAAAAGCACCTCCGCCAAAGGCACCCATCATCGTTTGCATTGAATTTCCACCCAGGAGTTTACTTAAATCAAGACCAGCTACTGCATTCAAACCACCTTTTGCAGTGCCTTCAACACCAGATTGAACTTGTGCTTGTTGTCCGGAATTTAAATTGACACCTTGTTGACCCATGGAACCCATTAAACTACCTGCGATACCAGTAATCATAGGCATCAAAGCGCTCATCATGCTGGAAACCATATCGGCTCCACCAGCGCCACCACCAGAACCGCCTTTTGAAGGAGAACCACTAAAAAGTCCACCTAAACCTCCTAGCATCTGTCCTATATCTATACCTGAATTACCTTGCGCAGCCATAGTGACCTCTCAAAAAATCGTCTATTTTTTGATTATAGTACAAATATGGCTGTATAAATAAAAGTCACAGATGACGAGAAACGCGGGTAACTACTTTAACAGTACGAACGCGACGCATGATATGCGCTAGATGAATTCGGTTTTTGACAGTCAAAGTCACACACACTTGACTATACTGCCCTTCTGGTGAATTGATTTTAATATCTTCGATATTAGCATCCGTTGCTGCAAAGATATTAGCTAATTGTGCTAAAACACCGCGTTGGTTAACTACTTCTAAAAATAAATCGACTTTAAAATCACCTGAAATACCTGCTTCCCACTGAACTTCAATAAATTTTTCAGGTTTACTAAATAATTTTACTATTTTATCACATTGTGTCGTATGAATAACTAACCCCTCACCCGGATTAAAGATACCAATAATATCATCGCCAGGAATAGGACGACAACAACTAGCAAACTTGACTAATAAACCTTGCATGCCTTTTATAAAGAGAGGTTCTTTATGCATTTGCTTGATAGTTCCATGTCCTTCTAACACAGAAATCGCACGTGCAACATTTATAGGAACTTGGTGACCAAAACCAATTGCTTCATACAAATCAGATAACGATTTATAATTTAATTGATGCAACACATGTTGCATTTGTGTTTCAGATAAAGTGGATTTATCAATTTCTAAAGTATTAAGGGCACGATCTAATAATTGCTGGCCTAACTCAATTGATTCATTTCGTCTTTGATTATTAATATATTGACGTATATTCGTTCTTGCTTTGCTCGTCACAACAAAATTAAGCCATGCTGGATTAGGTCTTGCACCTGGTGCCGTAATAATTTCGACAGTTTGTCCATTACTCAATATCGTACTTAAAGGCGCTAAACGACGATTAATTTTTGCAGCAATACAAGTATTGCCTAAATCAGAATGCACAGCATAAGCAAAATCTACAATGGTTGCATGACTGGGTAGTTCTAATATTTTACCTTTAGGTGTGAAAACATAAACTTCTTCTGGGAATAAATCTACTTTAACATTTTCAATAAAATCAATCGAACTTTCAGATTTTTCTTGCATCTCCAATAAACTTTGTAACATTTGACGAGCACGTAATTGCGCTTGATCGGCAGAATGATTTTTTGATTTATACATCCAGTGAGCAGCAATACCAGATTCTGCAATTTGATTCATCCCCGCTGTACGAATTTGAATTTCAATGGGTACGCCATAGGGACCAAACAAGGTTGTATGTAGCGATTGATAACTATTAACTTTGGGCATTGCAATATAATCTTTAAAACGCTCTGGAATTGGTTTATAAAGATGATGAACAACACCTAATGTTCGATAGCAAGTATCAACAGTGTGTACAATAATACGAAAAGCATAAACATCCATAATTTCATTAAATGGAATATGTTTGTCGCGCATTTTTTTATAAATGCTGTATAAATGCTTTTCGCGACCTTTCACTTCATCAAATTCAATATGATGTTTTGTCAAACGTTGTTTTAACGCATCTTCAATTTCATGTAAAATCGCTTTTCGATTGCCTCGTGCTTTTTTCACCGCTGTTTTTAAAATACGATATCGCAGCGGATAAAGCTTCGCAAAACCTAAGTCTTCAAATTCAATATAAAATTGATGCATCCCTAATCGATTTGCAATAGGTGCGTAAATTTCTAAGGTTTCTCTTGCAATACGTCTTTGTTTTTCTGGTGGAAGTGATTCTAAAGTATGCATGTTATGTAGACGATCTGCCAATTTAATTAAAATGACTCGAATATCGCGAACCATCGCTAATAACATTTTACGAAAATTTTCTGCTTGAGCGTGTGCTTTTGTTTCAAAATGAATTTGCGTTAATTTACTAACGCCATCAACTAATTCGGCAACTTGCTCACCAAATTCTTTAAGAATAGTTTTTTTATCAACACTGGTATCTTCAATCACATCATGTAGTAACGCTGCCATGATACTTTGAGAATCTAAACGCATTTTTGCTAGTGTTTCAGCAACAGCAAGCGGGTGAGTAATATAATCTTCACCTGAAGAACGCTTTTGCCCATGATGTGCTTTTTCAGCAACACAAAATGCTTGATGTATAAGCTCAATTTGCTCAGGGGATAAATACGCTTCTAATACAACACGAAGTTGTTCAAACAAGCTATTGTTCTTCGTCAATAGTTGTGAGCCCATCTACATTGTCTTCTTCTAAACCTTTCACGCGATTTTCTTCTTGGGCAGCCAGGTCAACATAGCCTTCTGCTATTTCACGTAATGCAACAACCGTTGGTTTATCATTTTCAACTGCCACAGCAGATTCAGCGCCATAATTTGCTAATTGCCTAGCGCGTTTTGCTGCTAATAAAACCAGCTCAAAACGATTATCAACGTGTTCTAAACAATCATCTACAGTTACTCTTGCCATTTTCTATTCCTCGTAATGTTATGTGTATAGGGTTTATTTTACCCCCTCACCCCAACCCTCTCCCTCAACAAGTTGGGGGAGAGGGAGTATATAGTTGTAGGTAGGTTACTACGCTAAAGCACCTAATCCACCCTACAATACTACAGCGTAAAATAATCGATCATTGTAACAAATTTGTGATTAACTTTGCTAGCTTTTGTGTTTGACGAGCTCTTCGTAGATGCTCAGCATAAATAATCATCGTTAAATCATTCAAAGCTTGGTCAAAATCGTCATTCACGATGAGATAATCAAACGTCTCATATTGACGAATTTCATTCTGAGCAGCTTTCATACGCTTTTCAATCGTCTCGGGCTTATCCTGTCCACGCGTTTCTAAACGACTATGTAATACCTCTAGTGAAGGTGGAAGAATAAAAATACTCACTGCGTCTTCCAATTGTGCTCTAATTTGCCTAGCACCTTGCCAATCGATTTCCAAAATTACATCTAATCCTTGCTCAAGTTTTTCTTCAACCCAGTAACGATTCGTTCCATAGTAGTGCTCAAATACTTTGGCATATTCCAAAAACGCTCGTTCAGCAATTAGATTCTCAAATTGTGTTTGTGAAACAAAATGATAGTTAACACCATCTTTTTCACCAGGTCGCATCGTACGTGTTGTATAGGAAATCGAAACAATTAAATTTTCAACATGCTTTACTAAAGCATCAACTAAGCTTGTTTTACCGCCCCCTGAAGGGGCTGCAATAATAAATGGAATACCCTGTTTCATGATAAAATTACTCGATGTTTTGTACTTGTTCACGCAATTGATCAATCAAGACTTTTAATTCCACCACTACATTTGTCATTTCAGCATCAATTGATTTTGCACCTAAAGTATTAGCTTCTCTTGTTAATTCTTGTGATAAAAAATCTAATCGGCGTCCATGTAATCCTGACATAGATAAAGTTTTTTTAGCTTCTTCAAGATGCGTTGATAGTCGATCTAATTCTTCGCTAACATCCATCTTTTGTAAGCTTAAAACGACTTCTTGTTCAAGACGAGCAGCTTCGCAATCTATTTTTAACTGTGAGAATTTTTGAGCTAAACGTCTTTGTAACTGTTGATTAATCAATGGTAGCCGCTCACGAATTTTAGAAAGTTGCTCTTCCATGCCATTTAATCGTTGCTCTAAAAACTGCTTTAAACTATTGCCTTCTCGTTTACGTTCTTCCACTAAACTAACCAAAGTGTCATTCAGTAAATTTAATACTGCATCTTGTAATAAATATTTATCGACTTCTGCGGTTTGAACAACTCCTGGCCAGCTCAATAAATCAACGACGCGTAATGGGTGTACTGGGTGACCTAAATCTAAAATCTTTTGTCCAGCCTGCATTAATTGCTGCACTAAAGGATGATTGATCTGTATTTGAGTAGCATTTGGGCTTGGATTAAAAACTAAATTAGCCTCTAATTTACCCCGATGGACATGCTTAGATAAAGACTCTCTAATCATGGGTTCAAAACTTCGAAATTGTTCAGGCACACGCAAATTTATTTCTAAATAACGATGATTAACGGTTCGTATTTCCCATATTAAATTACCAATCTCTGATTGTAATTCACATCGGGCAAACCCAGTCATACTATGAATCATATAAACTCCTGAAATAAAGCCCCAATAATCCTTAAAAGATATGCAATATACCATTAGGTATATCTGAAATTCTCATGCTTGAGGCAGCGCCTAGGTTTTAGGTCACAAGCCATTGCGAATGAAAATGAGTAAGGGCATAACTGATGATGAATAATAACGTGATCTACAACACATCGCTACAATTTAATGCATCCTCAGGCTATACTACCACCTTATATGAATATTATCTTGCTTTGAAGGAAACAATTATGATTAGACCTAGTGGGCGCAATACCAATGAATTACGTTCTATTCAAATTACACGTCAATACACCATGCATGCCGAAGGTTCTGTATTAGTCGAATTTGGAAATACTAAAGTCATTTGTAATGCGAGTATTATTAGTGGAGTTCCACGATTTCTTAAAGGGACTAATCAAGGTTGGTTAACAGCAGAATATGGTATGTTACCACGTGCCACGAATGAAAGAACAGATAGAGAAGCTGCACGTGGAAAACAAGGTGGTAGAACTTTAGAAATTCAACGTTTAATTGGTCGTTCATTAAGGTCTTGTATTGATCTGACAGCCATTGGTGAAAATACAATTACTATTGATTGTGATGTCATTCAAGCGGATGGTGGCACTAGAACAGCATCGATTACCGGTGCGTGCGTTGCACTCATGGATGCTATTAAACATTTACCATCTAAAAATGGAAATACGCCTTCCATACTAAAGCATTTAATTGCCTCGGTTTCTGTGGGTATTTATCAAGGAGTTCCCGTGCTTGATTTAGATTATCAAGAAGATTCTAAAGCAGAAACAGATATGAATATTGTCATGTGTGAAAATAATAAATTTATTGAAGTGCAAGGCACCGCTGAGACAAATCCTTTTTCATCCGAACAATTACAAGCGATGTTAGAATTAGGCCAAAATGGAATCCAACAATTAATTGCTTATCAAAAGAAAATTTTATCAAACTAATAAAGGGTCTTAAATGAAAAAACAATTTTTAATAACCTCTTTACTATTATTTTTAAGTACAACTAGCTTAGCAACACAAATTTACGTTACATCGAATCAAACAAATACGGTAACAAACGCATACCCTTCACCCTGGGTCAATAATACTAATAATACAAATAACCAACCAGCTAACACGGCGAACGCAAATACATCTTTTGGAACACCTAGCAATGATCCTGAGGTACCTAGCGTTCCTCTATCACCTAATAACCCTCAACAAAATATTAATACCATGACGCAGAATGCTATAGCGCAAACTTTAATGAGTGTTCCTAATATGATGACAGGGAATAACACAACCACTGTTTTGGCTTATGATGATACGCATAAAAATGCTTGGATGAATAGTTGTACTGCTAGTATCAGGGATCAACGCGTGGCAACCTATGCACAGGAATTTTGCGAATGCGGTTGGCAACGTATTAGTAGCGGCTCACTACCACCAGCACTTTTACTAAGCCAGACACCTAACGATGTTAAGCAAAAACAAGTTATTTTAGCTTCTATTTCGCAGCTTTGTGTCGTGCAAGTTAAAGCAAATCATCAATTAGGCTAAATTTGCGAATCAATGCTTCCCATTTCAGTGCTTTTTTGAGACAATATAGCCACTTTATTGATTGGTCATGATATGAAAAACCAGATCCCTTACCTCATCATTGGTGATGGCCGTATGGCTAAACATCTAGCCCAGTATTTCACTTTACTTGAAATTAAGCATATCACTTGGTCTAGACAAACTGACCCTACGTATTCAAAACTCGCTGATGCAGCAAATAACGCTGAAAAAATCTTGCTTGCAATCAGTGATGATGCGATTGAACCATTTATCCAATCGCATTTAATTGTATTTAACAAGCCCTTTGTCCATTTTTCTGGAGGCCTTATCACTTCTCTAGCAAATGGGGTACACCCATTATCAACATTCACATTAGAGTTATATGATTTAGAAACTTATCAAACCATTCCATTTATACTAGATGAATACTGCCCATCCTTTTCTAAATTATTTCCAGAATTAAAAAATCCAAATTACGTGATGAAAAGCGAACTAAAAAATTTATATCATGCTTTATGTGTGATCAGTGGAAATTTTTCATGTATTTTATGGTCTAAATTTTTCAATGAATTAAAAAATACTTTTAATTTACCAGCTGAAGTTGCTTTTCCTTATTTACGACAAATTACAAATAATTTAATACACTCCCCTGAAACAGCTTTAACAGGACCACTCGCTCGAAATGATTTAAAAATGATTTCCGCGAATTTAACTGCTTTAGAAAATGACCCTTACAAATCAATTTATCAAGCATTCTTAAATTTATTTAAGAGGAGCCCTCATGAACATTCGTGATTTTGCATTAAAAAAATCTTTAGGCGAAAAAATCAGTGTTATTACTTGTTATGATGCATGGTCTGCAGCAATTATCGCAGAAACTAATATTGATTGCGTATTAGTTGGAGATTCACTTGCAATGGTTATGCATGGGCATCCAAACACTATTCCTGCCTCCGTTGATATGATGGCATTACACACTAGCGCTGTCGCACGTTCTACTGGAAAGAAATTTATTATCGGTGATATGCCTTTTTTATCGCATCGTAAAGGTCTAAAATCCACGATGGACGCCGTTGAAAAATTAATGCTTGCTGGTGCACATGCGATTAAAGTTGAACGAGCAGAAGGTGACGAGAAATTACTACGTCATATCATACTCTCTGGTGTACCAGTCATTGTACATTTAGGAATGACACCTCAATCTGTTATGCAATTTGGTGGATTTCAAGTTCAAGCAAAAAAAGATGAATGTGCTCAAGAACTAATAAATCACGCACGAAAACTAGAAGAATTAGGTTGTTTTGCTTTAGTGCTTGAATGTATCCCTGAACCTGTAGCTGCTGAAATTACGAATGCTGTTAGAATTCCAACCATTGGCATTGGTGCTGGCAGATACGTTGATGGACAAGTACTTGTTTTACATGACATGTTAGGCTTCAACACTTTTAAACCAAAATTTTTAAAAAAATATTTAGATGGTTTATCGTTAATAAAAGATGCCCTGAATCAATATGATTCTGAAGTGAAAGAAGAACTCTTCCCAACGGAAGAGCATGCTTATTAATAAAAAAATCGTAAGGAAAATTTGGCACGTAGTACCATAATCCAGCATTGCTATCGTCATTGCGAGCCTAGCGAAGCAATCCAGTACTGAGTTGAAATTGAAACTCAGTACTGGATTGCCACGGCCCGCAAACAACACGAGCCTCCCAATGACGGCGTCAAGACTTTACGCGATGGGGGATTTTTAAGGGGGAGAATCGCGATTCTCCCCCTTAAATGCAAGCACGAAACTTGTTTCGTGCGAAGCACTCAATCCAGTTATTGCCACGCTTTGCACAAAACGCAAAGCTCGCAATGACGACAATTTCTTATGAAAAATAAGATAACAACAATAAGCTGAACTCTTTAAGGATCATAATATAGGAATTGATAACCATGACTCAATTATTCCACTCGCTAAGTGAATGGCGTGTTTTTAGAAAACAAAATCATTTCAATCATAAAACGATTGGTTTTGCACCAACCATGGGTAATTTACATGATGGTCATAAATCATTATTCGAACGTTCACTCAATGAAAATGATTTCACAGTGACCACACTTTTCGTCAATCCAACCCAGTTTAATAACCAAGAAGACTTTAAAAACTATCCTAAAACGTTTGAAAAAGATTTTGATTTAATGAAAAACACAGGGGTTCATTATCTAATTCTCCCAACTTTTGAAGAACTTTACCCAGATAATTTTCTTTATAAAATAATCGAAACTAATTTCAGTCAAATGCTGTGTGGAAAACATCGCTCAGGCCATTTTGATGGAGTCTTAACTGTTGTCATGAAATATTTTCAACTAATCAAGCCAACACGCGCTTACTTTGGTGAGAAAGACTACCAACAATTACATCTTATCAAAGGAATGGTTGATGCTTTTTTCATTGATACTGAAATTATTGGCTGCCCTACTATCCGTTCTGAAAGCAATCTTGCATTGAGCTCGAGAAACAATCGATTATCAACCGAAGAATTAAAATTAGCGGAAATTTTTCCTAAAATTTTAAAACAAAAAAAATCTTGCGAAAAAATTTCTGAAGAATTAACTCAACTTGGTTTTGTGGTTGATTATATAGAAGAACACTTTGGAAGACGCTTTGGCGCCGTACATTTAGGAAATGTTCGTTTAATTGATAATATCGAATTATAAAACCTTAATCACTCTTATTAACGTTTGTAAGGGCCCATTGCACTTGTTCTTGAACATTTTTACGAAAAGTTAATGGATCCACAATATATTGAAAATTTTCTGCCTGACCACCAGTTCCAAAGATTGTAATCGTACCATAACCTAATATTCTCCCTAAGATACTCTGATAAACGCGTATATCCTCCACCTTTGTAAGAAAATTTTCTGATGTTGTGTAAGTAATAAATCCTCTTTTGACAATGATTCGCATATTAGTTACGCCAAATTCTGTATTTGTGTAAGTAATAATTGCTTGTATAACTATATACAATACGTAAAGAAAAGGGAGCATTAGAATATATTTGAATTCAACAAATTCATAAAAGAAAAAATCTTTGGCAAGATTAATCAGCACCATAACTAATAAAAACAATAAAACTGGGTTTGAAAAAATGATCCAATGAATATAACCTCTATAAACTAATTTTTCATTATTCAATAAATTACTTTCAATATAGCTCATTTTTCTTCTCTACAATATAATAATGCTTGTCGATAATATTTAATTGCTTCTTTTGTATCTTCGATGGTTTCCAGAAGTGCAGCTAATGCTTGATAAGAACGGGAAGACGGCTTTATAGCCAAGCTTTCTTCAAAATAACTACGTGCTTTGCCCCAAAGTTCATTTGCTATTGAAAGTTGCCCTAGAACATACAATAAATTTGCATCATCAGCATGTGTTCGTAACCAATGTTCAGCATTTGCAAGTTGTTTTGCTGAATTATCTTTTACTTCACAATACTTTAATAACAAATACTCATCCCAATTTTTTTTAAGCGCTTCACGTAATAACATTTCTGCTTGATGAGTATTTTTTTCTTGAATAAGGTAATCAGCATAAATTAAAACTAAACATGGCTGTATGTGTAAATAACGTGGAACTGTATGCCAAACTTCTTGATATTTTTTTAATCCTGCTTGTTTTAA
>JBFWPS010000004.1:0-22273 GCA_050249855.1 Gammaproteobacteria bacterium | reverse complement strand
ATTAAACATATTTGAAAAACGTTGGGTATAATCGATATTTGCATACTGTGGTGCTGTGGCTGAGATAAAAATAATGCCTTGATCTTCATTAGGTGCTAATTCTGATGGTGTATGCGTAAATAACCAAAAACAACTTGTTAATACAGTGGCCGCCATAACTAAAATAACAGAACGATAATTTAAACTTTTATGTAGTTTTGTTTGATAGTTTGATTTTAAACGCTCAAAAATAGTATCAATGTAATGTACAAAACGATTATTTAGATCATTTCGATTTAACAAACGAGAACATAGCATGGGAGAAAGTGTTAAAGCGACAATACCAGAAATAATTACTGTTAACGCAAGAGTAAAAGCAAACTCTTTAAATAATGCACCTGTTAGCCCGCTCATAAAGCCAATGGGCGCATAAACTGCTGCAAGTGTAATTGTCATAGAAATAACAGGCAAAGCAATTTCACGCGCTCCTTGTATAGCCGCATCAAATGGTGTAGCTCCCTCTTCTAAATGACGAAAAGTATTTTCTACAACAACAATGGCATCATCTACTACTAAACCAATAGCTAAAACCATTGCTAATAGCGTCAATAAATTCAAAGAAAAACCCATCATTAACATCAATGTACCAATTCCACCTAATGAAAGCGGGATGGTAATTACTGGGATTATAACGGAACGAATAGCACCTAAAAACATAAATATAACAGCAAAAACTATCAAAACAGCTTCAAAAATAGTTGTATTAACTTCTCTAATGGAAGCGCGAACATATTCTGTTCCATCATAAACAATTCTGCTGGTTAACTCCGGTGGATATTGTTTTTCTAATGAGGGAATTTGTTTTCTAACATCATCGATAACAGTTAGTGGGTTAGCATCAGGTGTTGATTTGATCCCAATAAAAACGGCTTTTTCACCGTTGAAGATAACAGATGAATCGTATGATTCAGCACCTAACTGAATAATTGCTACATCTTTCAAACGTACAACCGAGCCATTAATGGTTTTAATAATAATGTTTTTGAATTCATCAACATTATGTAAATCTGTTTTAGCACTAATATTATATGAAACCCAATCACCTTTAGTACTGCCAGCACCTGCAAGATAGTTTGATGTGGCAAGGATTTGTGTTATTTCATTTGGAGAAATATTTAAAGATGCTAAACGCTTTGGGTTTAACCAAATGCGCATTGAAAAAGTACTGCCACCTAATACTTCAGCTTGGGAGACACCAGAAATCGATTGAATATCTGGAACAATTACTCGATTAACATACTCAGTAATTTGTTCAGGGGTCATTTCTTTGCTGTAAAAACCTATATACATTAAATCGACTTGGTCGCCTACAGCTTGAGTAATGATTGGTTGTTCCGCAGCTTTAGGAAGTTGATTCGTTACAGATGCCACTTTGGCCATAACATTTGTAAAAGCAACATTAGGGTCAAAATTTAATTTAACATAAACGGAAATAATACTGACACCCTGATTACTTTGGGAAGTCATATAATCAATCCCTTCAGCTTGGGCTACGGATTTTTCAAGGCGTGATGTAATAAATCCTTCAATGAGGCTGGGTGCAGCACCAGGGTAACTTGTTGTTACGGTAATCACGGTATTTTTAATTGATGGATATTCTTGTAATGGTAGAGATAGCATGGAGCGTAGTCCAACTAATAGAATTAACAGACTAACAACCCAAGCTAATACGGGACGTTTGATAAATGTGTCAGTAAATTTAACCACTATTGTTTATCCCTTGATTGGGTATGTTAGTAGTAACAGAATTATTAATCGTCACCGCTGTACCATTATCAAGACTTAATTGGCCAGCTGTAACAATGGTTTCTCCAGGTTTTAAACCTTTTGTAATAACGATAAGGTTATTACGTTCTTCGCCAGTAACGACAAATCGGCGCTTAACACGTAAGATCGTTTTCCCACTTTCATCTTTGCCATCAGGATAAACAACATAAACAGAATCACCAAAAAGACTATAATTGATAGATGTTTGAGGGACAGTGATTACATGCATTTGTTGAGGCAATACGATATTTATATTTGCATATAAACCGGGATAAAGGTGACCTTCGTGATTAGGTACAGTGGCTTGTAAAAGAATATTGTGTGTTTGTTTGTCTGTTTCAGCATCTATAGCTGTTAATTGTCCTTGGAAAGTTTGATTCGGAAAAGTATCGACGTGAACAAGGATTGTTTGTCCAACCCGAATATTTTTTAAATATTGTTCGGGGATAGAGAAATTAACAAACAGTGGGTCAAGTGATTGTAGGCTCACAATTTTTGTACCCGGTCCAACATATTGGCCCAAGTTAATATAGCGTATACCAATTTTTCCATCGAACGGTGCAACAATATGTTTTTGATTGATCAGTGCAATTGTTTTGTTTACAGCAGCTAATGCTTCAAGATAATTTGCTCTTGCTTGATCATAGCTCGCTGCCGAGGCAACTTTTTGTTTCCACAGTTGTTCTGTACGCGCCAAATTTGCTTTATTTAAAACGAGTTCTGCTTGATTGCTTTGTAGCGTGGCTTCTTCAACACTATCATCTAATAAAATTAATAAATCATTTTTTTTAACAAATTGTCCAGAGATAAAATTAATTTGTTTTACAATGCCTGCAACTTCTGTGCTAATGTAAACACCATTGATAGCACTTACACTACCAATAGCGTTGATATAGGGTTGCCAAATCTCAGATTTAGTAGTGAATGTACTAACTGAAACGGGGGGGGGTTGTTGCGTGGCAAAATAATGAGCCATCATCATATTTTTTGTTATATTCCAACCAAAAATACCACCAAAGATAATGACTAATGCTAACACCATAATCATCATTGGTTTTGATAAACGCATATTATTGCCCCAAAAGAATGAAAGACGGTATTATTATGAGATTTATTAAAATTAGCAATAAAAGAACTATTCAGGCGTAAAAAAATGTTGAATTCGATAGATATGGACAAAGAATACTCCGTAGCTAAGCGTTGGTTTCTGCTTTTTTGCGTTGTTCATTTTATTTTGTGGGTGTTGGCACCAGGATTAATTTATCAAAACCCTCCTACAGATGCTGTTGAGGGTGTTGCCTGGGGTAATTTATGGTTATGGGGTTATGAAAAGCATCCCTTCCTAGCACCCTGGATAACTGCTTTTACAACGAACTTATTAGGGTCCATAAGTTGGGCAATTTATATACTAAGCCAATGCGCTGTTTTGGTTTGCTTTTATTCGATATGGCAATTAGCGAAACAGTTTTTCTCACCTTGGTACTCGCTTTTAGCGGTAGTGTTGTTAGAAGGGATTAATTATTACAATCTACAATCGGTCATATTCGACCCTAATGTTTTAGTATTACCTTTATGGGCATTGATGGGTTTGGTTTTTTATTCGGCGCTGCAAAAGCAAAAAATCAAGCATTGGGTTTGGTTAGGTATTTTGGCCGGACTGGCGATGGATAGCAAATATGAATCCATATTATTATTTGTCGTATTTTTAATGCTGCTGATTATCACGCCTGAAGGAAGAACTTCATTTAAAAAACCAGGGATATATCTTAGTCTTTTGTTAGGGCTTTTAATTTTTGCACCCAATTTTATTTGGCTATGGCAACATAATTTTAATGCAGTGAGTTATGCTGTTGATGAGTTAAATGAAACGAAATTAAATCATATTCCAATTATTATTCGTCCTTTTTATGAATCGGTTAAATTTTTATTAGAACAAATTGGCAATTTGCTTCCCATGTTTTTACTCTATCTTCCATTTTATAAAGGACAAGATAATACAACTAAATTAACCCTATTTCAGAGGCGTTATTTAATATTTCTTGGTTTAGGACCATTGGCACTTACGTTATTAATTGCTGTTTTAATGCAAGCACATTTAGTTAGTCGGTGGGGATTTCCATTTTTTTCATGGTTCCCAATGTTTTGGCTTGCGTATAGAAAGCCAATTATCACACAAAAGCGTTTAAAAATATTCGCAATTTTAGTGAGCTGTTTAATGATATTGATGTTGTTAGGACAAATAACATATTATTTAGTAATGCCTTATATTACTAAAAAAGCAAATCATGCGGAGACTTTCCCTGGGAAAAATGTTGCTTTAGCACTGACAAGAATATGGCATGATCATTATCATACTAAAATGCCTTATATAGCTGGAACACATCATGTTGTTGTAAATGTTTCAGCTTTTTCACCTGATAAACCCGTCCCATACTTTGATTGGGCGCTTAATGAAAGTCCATGGGTGAATGAAACTGAAATGCGGCAAAAAGGCGCTATTTTTGTGTATTTAGTTGGTGATGTATCTGAATTAAAACAAATAAAAGAGCGATTTCCAAATATAAAAGATGAACAAATAATTCAATTTAAATCTTTAACTCATGCGCCAGTAAAGCCTATCTCAATTTGGATAGGAATTTTACCACCATCAAATTGATTCAAGATCATTAAATTTTGACAATACGATATTATGGTTCAAGCAGTCTTCTGAAAATTTATTGCTAATTAAATAATTAAACTCGTGATATCTAGATTCAATTAAAGGATCAGATACATTGTTAGAAGTTAGACCTGGGTGACACATGATTATTCCGCCAGATTGTGATTGACTTAAAAATTTTAAAAATAATTGATGATAATTTTTCGAATGATTGAAATTATAGACACCTGCAAAACTAGTATTATGAGGAATTTCGAAAACTTTAGCCATTTTTTTCAACTTTTTTGCACCTGTTAAACTAATAATACAGGATTTAATGGAAGAATAATTTGTTGTGATTCTAATATAAGGCTTTTTTTGTACGAAGCGTTTTTTATAAACGGAGAGTAAAGCATCTCGAACCATTGGAAAGTGATGTACATGCTGATGACCATCAATGAAATCTGGTGAAATTCCCGTATAATAAATAAATTGGTCTAACTGAGCGTTAAGCTCATTGATGACTTTTTTTGTGACGATCGTTTTTGAAAACGCATTAATAAGTAACTTTTTTAGAGATTTAAAAGTTATTCCAGTAAGACTCGAACCTTCAGTTAAATTAAAATGTAACCCAATATCAGCTTGTTGATGATGAGTTGTTATTGATTTTGCATGTTCAGGCCAGTGTTTTGTTGTTGAGAGACAACTAACAGCCGTTAGTCTTTTTGAAGTTAGTAATTGTAAAATTCCATCAGTTACTTCTTCATTATGCGCATAGTCATCAGCGCAAAGAATAATTTTAATCATATGTACGTCTCAAAAAATCTAGTGATAGATGTTCTTCGGGAGGTTGTTTAAATGGGATTATACCAATTAGGGGCTGATTTATCCAGCTTTGTAGCGTAGATATATTATCATTTATGGCTAACATATCTCTATCAATACAATTTGCAACCCAGCCAGCAATACGAAGCTTAGTATTTTGAATAGCTGAGATAGTGAGTAATGCATGATTGAGGCAGCCAAGACGAAGTCCTACAACTAAAATAATCGGTAAATTTAACCTGCAAGCAAAATCAGCCATGGTTTGTTTTTCATTGATTGGTGTAAACCAACCGCCGACGCTCTCTACAAAAATAATATCGGCAGGGTTACAAAAGGCATTCAAAGTATTATTAACCATTGTATCAAGATTAATACTTTGTTGTTCATACTTAGAAGCAATATTAGGTGAGATTGGTTGAGAAAAATTTAAAGGGTTAATTAATGAATAGGGTAAATGAATTGTGGAATTATTTTGTAATAGCAAAGCATCTTCATTGCAAAAGTTACCATTAATAACTGATGAACCTGTTGCGAGAGGTTTTAATCCTAGCGTTGATAAATGATTTTTTTTAGCTAATTTAAGTAAGCCACAAGTAGTATAGGTTTTACCAATGTTCGTATCTGTTCCCACAACAAATAACCTATTTTGCATATAGAAAATCTTTTATGATTAAGGCTGTTTCATTAAGATGAGATACAAAAGGTAAATGTCCACAATTTAATTGTATTTGTTTGATGTTTTTATTATAGGGCTCTAGATTTAAATTACTAGGCACTAAAATGTCATTCGTTCCAGTTAAATAGAGTTGTTGTACATTGATAGATGGTAGATATGGAATAAGATTGATATTTATTAGTAAATCTAAATATACAGAATAAACATTTTTAAATCGCACGATATTTTTAAACACTAATTCTACTATATCTAGATATAGTGCTTTATTTCTATCATATAATTGTTCCCAGATGAATTTTTTTAAGGTGGCTTCAAAATTGAGATGAAGATTATTTTTAAATTGATTTAAAATGATTGATGAAAGACCTGGCCAATGATCATGTTCCATAAAGCAAGGTGTTGTAGCGACTGATATTAGCTTATTTGTTTTATCGGGGAATTTGTACGCATAATATTGTGTAAAAAGTCCGCCGAGTGACCAACCTAAGTAATGTGCTTTATCTGGCACTAATAAAGCAAGCGCTGAAGTGATTGAATCCAGTGATATTTCAGATATATTTGAAATCGATTGGCCCATACCCGGCAAATCAAATAATCTAATTTCAAAGTAATTTGATAGAATGAGCGCTAATGGAAACATGATTTCGGCAGAATAGCCAAAGCCATGTAACATGATAATAGGTTCCCCGGAGCCTATTTTATATTCACACCAACCATTTGTATGTATATGAGTTCTTATGTTCATCTTCAGCTTAATAGTTTTTTAATCCAGAGGAGTAAATTTTTAATTTGTTTTTCAGTGTGTAAACAAGTTAAAGTAATTCTCAAACATGCTTGTTTTAATGGTACTGTAGGTGGACGTATAGCTGCAACTAAAAATCCGGCCTCTAATAGCGATTCTGAAATTGCTATGACTTTTTGATTATCTCCAATGGGTATGATTTTTATAGGTGAAATGGAATTTAGTATATTAAGGTCTAATTCTTTAGCAACAGCATCAAAAAATGAAATTAAATAATGTAGTTTTTCACGTCGCCATGTTTCATTTTCTAATATTTCCAGTGCTTTTATACCAGCTGCCACAAGAACAGAGGGGATCGCGGTACTATATATTCCAGTTCTTGCAAATTGTTCCAAGTATTCAATGATAATTTGTGAACCACAAACCATCGCTCCATAACTGCCAAAGGCTTTTCCTAGCGAAGTTGTAATTAGATGCACCTCATTTTGTGTTAGTGAAAAATTGGAACAAGTCCCGGCACCTTTTTTTCCAAAAATACCAACTCCATGTGTGTCGTCAATAATTAGCAAGCTTTCAGAATGATTAGCGATAGTACTTAATTCAGGAATGTTGGCTATTTCACCCGTCATGCTAAAAACACCATCTGATACAATTACTTTGGGTGAGTTAATAACTTCCAACATATTTCTTAAACCTTCGAGGTCATTATGTATATATCTTTTGAATGAAGCGTTAGATAATTTCGCTGCATCAATTAAAGATGCATGATTATATTTGTCCATCAATATCATGTCATTCTTTTCTGTTAAAGCAGATATGACGCCAAGATTAGCTAAATAGCCACTTCCAAATAATAAAGCGCGGTCACAGTTCATGAATTTAGAAAAGGAAGTTTCAAATTCTTGATGTAAATCAGTATAACCAATAATGTATTGAGAAGCAGTACTCCCGATTCCAAACTGATTAACTGTTTTTTTAAATACTTTGATCAAATCAGAATTTTGACTTAAACCAAGATAGTCATTGCTACAAAATGAATTAGCAGTATTTTTATTAATTGTGTAACAATTTTTAGTTTTACTCGAAACGGATTTTCGCTTTCTTATTAAAGACAGTTGATCTTGTTGGATTAGTTTTTTTTGAAAGCGATTTATGAAGTAATTAATGTTCATATGTGTTCAATGGCATTGCTTTTAAACCAAGTTTCTTAAACAGTTCATGATCATTTGTTACGGTAGTATTTGGTGTTGTTAACAATTTTTCGCCATGGTGAATTGAATTAGCACCTGCGAAAAAACAACATGCTTGTGCTTCTTCACTCATTTTATCTCGTCCTGCACTTAGTCGTACAAATGTTTTAGGGAGTATAATTCGTGCCACAGCGACAGTTCGTATGAATTCAATCATGTCAACAGGTGTTTTATTTTCAAAAGGGGTGCCTGGAATAGGGCTTAATTGATTAATCGGGACGCTTAGGGGATGTTCAGGTAAATTAGCTATCTGTTGTAGTAGAGAGACTCTATCGGCTCTTGATTCACCCATGCCAATGATGCCACCACAGCAAACATGTATGCCCACCTTTCTTACATTTTCTATTGTTGTAAGACGTTCTTCATAGGTTCTAGTTGATGTAACTTCTTTATAATACTCAGGTGACGTATCCAAATTGTGATTGTAAAAATCTAATCCTGATTCAGCAAGCATATTTGCTTGTGTTTGATCTAACATACCTAATGTTACACATGTTTCCATACCAAGTGCTTTTACACCTTTAATCATTTCAATTACTTTTGGTAAATCTTTACTGGGTGGATGGCGCCAAGCTGCGCCCATACAAAAACGTGTGGCACCATTATTTTTCGCAGTTTCAGCAGCTGAAAGTACTGCTTCAACTGACATAAGTGATTCTTTTTGTAATAACGTATTGTGATGTCCGCTTTGGGAACAATAACCACAATCTTCAGGGCAAGCTCCGGTTTTAATACTAAGTAAAGTAGCTACTTGAACACTATTACAGTCAAAATATTTTCGGTAAATACGATGAGCGCGAAAAATTAAATCATTAAAAGGTAGTTCAAACAAATGTGCAATTTGTTTTTTAGTCCAGTTATGTCTTATTTTCATTTTTTGACCTTTAGCATAATTGTTGATATTTGCTTTATGCCGAATGATATTGTATTATTTTTAATTGTCAACCACAACAACATAAAAAGGTTAACGAAATGCTTTTGTCAAAATCTACTGCTAGAACACACTTATGGCATCCTTGTACACAGATGAAAGATCATGAAATACTCTCGCCACTTAAAATTGTTTCTGCAAAGGGTTCCTATTTATATACTGAGAATGGCCAAAAAATCATTGATGCAATATCAAGCTGGTGGTGTAAATCACTGGGTCATAATCATTTGAGAATCAAAAAAGCCTTGATCAAACAAATCCAAAATTTTGAACATGTAATGTTGGCTAACACGACTAATGATGTGATATTAAAATTATCTTTTAAATTGGCAAATTTAACAAAAACCCTTAAAAAGATCTTTTATGCTTCAGAAGGTTCAAGTGCTGTTGAGATAGCATTAAAAATGAGTTTGCATGCCCGTTATAATCAAGAAATTCCACAACGTAATAAATTTGTGACCTTAGAAAAAGCTTATCATGGAGAAACGGTTGGTGCGCTGAGTGTGAGTGATATAGCTTTATATAGTAAACCGTACAATTCAATTTTGTTTGATTCCATTATATTGAAAGGAATCCCTTACGTGCAAAATATGGAAGATCCGCTTTGGCACGATTGCTCAAGTGTTTGGAATGATATAGAAAAGCAATTAAATGAAAATAAAGATCAAATAACAGCAATTATCATTGAACCTATTATTCAAGCTGCAGCCGGCATGTTAATTTATTCGAAGGATTTTGCTCAAAAATTGCGATCGTGGATTAAACAAAATAATATACATTTGATTGCAGATGAAATAATGACAGGATTTGGTCGAACAGGATTAACGTTTGCCTGCATGCATGCAAATATTGAACCTGATTTTATGTGTTTAGGTAAAAGTTTAACCGCAGGTTGGTTGCCTATGTCAGCTGTTTTAACCACAGATGATATATATGATTGTTTCTATGCAGAGTATGAATCAGGACAATCATTTTTGCATTCACACACACATTCGGGAAACGCATTAGCAGTCAGTGTAGCTTTGGAAGCCTTGAACATTTATCAAGATGAAAATATATATAATAAAGCTGCTGATTTACAAATAGACTTAAGAAGGATATTCTATGAAGTTGCCTATAAAACAGGAAGACTTAGCAATATACGAGGTATTGGTGCTGTAATAGCAGCTGATTTAATCGGGCCGCCTAATCAAAGATTAGGGTTTCGTGTTTTAGAAAAAGCGTTGAAAAGAGGTGCTTTGTTACGACCATTAGGTAACACAATTTATTGGGCGCCACCATTAAATATATCTTCTGAAGTTTTATCTGAATTGCAAGAAATTACTTATCGTTCAATTTTGGAAGCTTATTAATCAAATAACTTCCCTCGTTATTGGGAGAAAGTCTTTCCCATAACCATGGTAAAAAGTTTTGAATTGCTAGTTCTATTTGCCAAGGAGGATTTAATATAATCATACCGCAACCACTAAGCTTCATCGTGATTGCATGAGAAAAAATAGAAAATTCAACCTGTAAACAATCATAGTTTTTGAATGTAGATTTAATTCTTTGAATTAAATGTTTATGTTCTTGTTTGTTTTTAATTGGATACCATAGAGCATAAATGCCGGTAGGCCATTTTTTTAAAGATTTTTCTAGTGAAATGATAATATGTTGTGATTCTAGCGGGTCTTCAAAAGCAGGGTCTATTAAAACTAAGCCACGCTTTTCTATAGGTGGAATTAATGCAAATAATTTTTGATAAGCATCGCCTAAATGAATATTTATACAAGTAATTTTTCTGGTTTGAGTTTTTAATATGTCATATATGTTTTCTTCAGATTCAATTCCTATAATACGATCTTGTTCTCTTAAGACATTATTTGCTATTAAAATGGAGCCGGGATAATTTGTTGGAGTTTTTGCATTGACATTATAGTGATGGATGATGGAAAGGTATTCAGATACAATGACCGGTATATTTTTTGTATCTATAGAAAATAATTTTCCAATGCCTGTTTTGTATTCTAAAGAAATTCGAGCTTCTTTTTTTGTTAGGTCATACATGGCTTGGCCAGCATGGGTATCTATATAAACAATCGGTTTATCTTTATGAAACAAGCTTTCAAGTAAACAAATCAATAGACAATGTTTAAAGACATCGGTAAAGTTACCTGAATGATAAATATGTTTGTAGTTCATTTGCTTTATGTCGAGATTTATTAAATTAAACAAAGAATAAGATAAAAAAAAGGAGTCTGCAATGAAAGCTTTAGGTTTTTTTGAAAATGGTGATTTATCAAAAATGCAGCTATTTGAAACGGATATTCCAAAACCTAAGGCGGGTGAAGTACTCATTCAATTAAAAGCCAGTGCATTCAATCATTTAGATATATGGGTGAGGAAGGGTTTACCTGGAATTCATTTAAATTTGCCGCATATTAGTGGTAGCGATGGTGCTGGTATCGTAGCTGAGTTAGGTGAAAATGTTCACTCAGTCAAGGCTGGTGATCGCGTTGCAATTGATCCAGGGATTTGTGAAGTAGAAGATGAATTTACAGCACGTGGTGAGCGTAGTGTAAGTCCAGACTTTGCTATTTTAGGTGAACATCTTTCAGGAACACACACAGAATACGTTGTTGTCCCTGAAAAAAATCTTTTAAAAATACCGGAAAATATTTCATTTGAGTTGGCAGCTGCTAGTGGTTTAGTTTGTATGACAGCTTGGCGTATGTTAATCAATCGAGGAAATTTAAAAGTTGGAGAAATGGTTTTAATCGTTGGTGCAGGTGGTGGGGTTAATAGTGTTGCAATCCAAATCGCAAAATTAGCAGGTTGTGAAGTGCATACGATTACAAGTTCAGAAGAAAAGATGCAAAAAGCAAAATCATTAGGCGCCGATGTTGTTTTAAATTATAAAACAGAAAGTAATTGGGTTGAACAATTATATAAACTTACGAATAAAGTTGGTTATGATGTGGTGGTTGATAATGTAGGAAAAGCAACCTTGCAAACTAGTATGCGATTAGTTAAACGAGGTGGTCGTATCGTAATCGTTGGGAATACCAGGGGACAGTTTGTTGAATTAGATATACGCTATTTATTTGGCAAACAAATTAGCTTAATCGGAAGCACGATGGGTAGTCATGATGATTATCTGCGTGTCATGCAGTTAGTTTTTGCAGGAAAAATTAAACCGCCTATACATACAATATTACCATTGCCTCAAGGGATTGAAGCAATGCGACTGATGGAAGAAGGAGAACAATTTGGGAAAATTGTTTTGAGTCGCTAGCTTATAAAATAGATTTATAGTCCGCGCTAAATTTATCTATACTCAATTGATTGAAAAACAATGAGTAAGACATCCAGCAAGTAAGACCAGCTAAATCACGAAAGTGTGGTGGTAAATATTTTGGATACACAATCGTTCCTTCTTCGATTAAATCTTCATATATATGTAGATCTTCAATCGTTGTTTTTCCAAGGAAAATAAGTGGGATACGATCGATTAATCCGTTACGAATAGCTAGACGAATATAATTATAAATTAAAATAAAACCTTTGCTATAAGCTAAATCTTTTGTAAATGGTCCAGCCACTGGTGTGCTACCTCTAAATACACGCGTAGCTTGTGTGTAACTATCTTCATCAGAGAAACCTTGTTCTCGAAGAAAATTGAATACCTCAATAAAATCCGCACCTTCTTCAGCCATATGAATAGAAGCAATACGATTGGTTAATCGTTGAATACGTGTAGGATGTGATGCAAAAGTAAAAATTTCAACAATGACGGCTAGCCCTTCTTGAAATATGGTAGATGAAGGAGGACCTTTACTCAAAAAAGTACAAACGGGTTGATTAAGACCATTAAGTGTGGTTCCCACATGAACCCAACCTTCATGTACTTCTAAAATTCTTATTTCACGTTCACTAAATATTGCATCGGTACGAATTTTTATAACATCAGCACCTGCTGCTGCATCTGCATATATTCCATCGCTTAGAACAACACGAACGGGTTCAGCAGGATCAATAAAATATTTTTTTAATCGCTGACGTAATATATCAACAGCATCTTGGCTTGAATATTTTTTTTCATCAAGTTCCGTTAGGTAAGAAGATGATTTGATATTTGATAATGTAGTTGATAATAAAACGGCTAAATCATTTAGTGAAGGAGCGCCAGCATAAAATGCATCTGTTGAACTACCGTATAGGCCTTGAGAGATCTTCGAGAATTCATGTGATCCACGTACACGAAGCATCCTGACAGATTCTCGATATTCTCGACACATTCTTAACATAATATTGCTAACCCCACTGAATTGACCTAATTTGCGATGAATATCACGTTCTATATCGTAAAATTCAGCAATTTTTTCTTCGGGGTCAAATGGTAGTGGTAATTTTCTATAATAATCGGCATCGACTGCGGGCAATTTTTTAAATTGATGTGCAAAAAATTCTTCTTGAATTTCAGGTAGCCATTTAACCGCATCTAAGATACGAATAGGCTTTTGTGCTGTAACAATGCGCTCCGAAATTTCATATATGATTTGCTGTTCTTGAGTCAGCTTTCTTTTTTTTGTACCCATGAAGTTTGAGCCTTTTTAGTATTTTTTATAATCATAGTTGAGGATTGCCGAGCTTGCAACTTAAGTGTTCCAGCACTACTATATATTGCTATTATTTATGACTACTACACCAAGGGTTGTTTGTTTAAATTATGTCCAATATAGTCAAGCCAGAACTTAAACAATTACCTATAGATAAATTAGTCCGTGGGCGGTTTCAACCTCGCAAGCAATTTACAGAAGAAGGGTTGCAAGAATTAGCCGAATCTATTAAATCCTCAGGTTTGATACAGCCAATCGTTGTCCGTCCAAAATCAGATGATCATTATGAGATAGTTGCAGGTGAACGAAGGTGGCGTGCTGCACAATTAGCAGGTTTAGATGTTATCCCTTGTCTAGTGAATAAATATTCTGATGAACAGACTGCAGCAGTAGCGACGATTGAAAATGTTAACCGGATTGATTTAAATCCTATAGAAGAAGCACAAGCTTATCAGCGTCTCATGGAAGATTTTCAGTATGTGCATGATGAAATCGCAGCTGTGGTTGGTAAGTCACGCACAAAAATCACGAATAGTTTAAGACTTTTAAAATTGGATGATAGTATTCAAAAAATGTTGATTGATGGTTTGTTATCTGAAGGTCATGGTAAGGTGTTGGCTGCGTTGTCCAATAAATTACAGCGAGAGTTGGCTCAAAAGTGCATTTCATATGGATGGAGTGTTCGTAAAATTGAACAAGAAGCTAAAAAGCAGCAACTAAAACCATCAACTATAAATGATGAATCAGATCCAGATGTTGTACATTTAGAGAAAGCGCTATCTGATCATGTAGGTTGTAATGTAAAAATTGATTTTGAAAATACAAAAGGGCAATTAAAAATTGATTTTCATAATTTAGAAATTTTGGAAGGGATTATGGAAAAAATGGGATTTAAGGAGCAAACGAATGAGTAAAGTAAAAAATATTTTTAAAACAGCATTAATGTCAACGCTTATTGTATTTTCTATTAATGCGAATGCGAAATCGATAGTTGATTTAACTTATGCATTTAATAAAAGTACATTACATTGGCCGACCGCAAACCCATTTCAATTAAAAAAAGATTTTGCTGGAGAAGCTCCAGGGGGATATTTTTACGCAATTAACGATTTTTGTACGGCAGAACATGTTGGAACACATATGGACGCGCCACTACATTTTGCCAAAAATCATATAGGTGTTGCTGATGTGCCTTTATCAAAGTTAGTTGGGAATGCTATTATGATTGACGTAACCAATAAAACTACAAATAATTCAGATTATCAAATTACGATTGAAGATTTTAAGCAGTGGGAAAACCAACATGGTGCTATTCCATCCCAAAGTATTATCTTATTGAATACAGGTTATAATCATTATTGGGGAAATCAAAAAAAATATCTAGGGACAACATTATTAGGTGCACAAGCCATTGCAAAATTGCATTTTCCTGGCTTAGATCCGGATGCTGCAAAATGGTTAATTAATTCAAGAAATGTAAAATCTATCGGCATTGATACAGCAAGTATTGATTACGGGCAATCGAAAAAGTTTTTAACACATCAAGTTTTAGCTGCGGCTAATGTTCCATTTTTTGAAAACGTAGCAAATGTTTCAAGTTTGCCTGCAAATGGATTTCTTGTGTACGCCCTACCCATGAAAATTACAGGAGGTACGGGTGCACCAGTAAGAATCATTGCTATGTTGTGACTTGAGGCGCACTTAGTTTATTTTTATTATTCTTGCCGTAGGCTAAGTAAATAATCATACCAATAGCAATCCAGATAATAAACTGTATCCAAATCGACACATCTTGGTTATAGATTAGGTACAAGCAAGTTAATACACCCAATGAAGGGATTACGGGTGAAAATGGAACTTTAAAAGGACGTTCCATATCTGGCTTTGTATATCGTAGAACAACAACACCTGCACATACTATTGTAAAAGCAGTCAGCGTTCCTATATTAACTAAACCTACTAATGTATCAATAGGTACAAATGCAGAACCAAAACCAATAACAAAGAACGTCACGATGATGATACGAACAGGTGTTTTTGTTTTGGGGTGAACTGTTGCAACGGACTTAGGTAGCAAGTGATCTCTAGACAAAGCTAGAATAATACGTGTCATGCCATAGTACATAACTAATATAACAGTTGTTAATCCAGCGAGTGCACCGACTGCAATTATACTGGCTACAAAATTATAGCCTAAGCCTAATAGTACATGTGCAATAGGAGAACTATCATTCAGACTTTGATAGGGTGCTATTAATGTGATAAGACCAGAAACCAAAATGTAGAACAACGTACAAATAATCAGTGAGCCCATAATTCCAATAGGTAGGTTACGTTGTGGATTAATGGTTTCTTCTGCAGCTGTGGAAACTGCATCGAATCCAATAAAAGCAAAGAAGATAAAAGCAGCACCACTAGCAATTCCCTTTACTCCAAAAGGTGCAAAATCGTGCCAGTAAGAAAAATTAATGTGACGAAACGCTAAAATGATGAATAAAGCGATTACAGCCAATTTAATGTAAACGATTATTGCATTTAATCGAGCACTTTGTTGCATGCCTTTTACTAAAATGGCAGCAATTAATGCAACAATTAATAACGCAGGTAAGTTAATAATGCCATGATCAAAAGGGCCATGTAGTAAAGGTTTAGGGATCTGAATACCTATACTTAGTAGTAGCGTATTTAAGTAACCAGACCAGCCAACGGCAACAGCTGCCGAACTAATGCCATATTCTAAAATAAGTGCCCAAGCAATGATCCAACCGACCATGCGACCGAAGCCAGTTTTTGCGTAATCGTATGCACCACCACAACCGCCTATCGCTGAAGATAATTCTGCGTAACAAAAGGCAGAAAAAGCACAAGCAATACTCGCTATCACAAACGAAATCATAATAGCTGGTCCAGCTTTAGTCGCAGCTGCGATACCAGTGAGTACAAAAATACCGGCGCCTATAATAGCACCGACTCCTAGCAAGATTAAATCAAAGGCGGTTAGGCAACGATGTAGCTCACCTGTATCACCTTGATGAATAACTGCTTGGTCTTTTGTACTCATAGCTATAGTTCCTTAATAAAATTAAGAGATTTTTGGGTAATCTTAAAAGATATCATGGTTTATAGATTTGAACAAGCTGTAAATGGCAAAAACCAAAGCAAAAAAGTGTTGCCTCTGAGTTTAGCTCAAGTGCACAATGTAGTATATCAAGAAAATCTTAAGTGTTTTGTTTGAATGACATAATAAAAAGTAAAAAGATGAATTCATTAAAAGCTTTAGATGAAACAAAGTTAAAAGCTTTTCATTGGCGTATTGTTTTTACCGCAGGCATGGGTTTTTTTACTGATGCTTATGATCTATTTGTTATAGGTGTAGTAACTGCATTATTAACTCCTCTCTGGCATTTATCCACAAGTCAAATCGCAATATTAAATGGCGCTGCTTTAGCATCATCTGCAATTGGCGCAATTTTCTTTGGTTATTTAGCAGACGTTTATGGTCGTAAACGTATGTATGGAGTTGAAGTTGTCATTCTATTTATAGGGGCAATACTATCTGCATTTACACATTCATTTTGGACTTTATTAGCTACGCGCGTTTTAGTTGGTCTAGGGATCGGTGGTGATTATCCAGCAAGTGCAGTATTTGCTAGTGAGTATTCAAACCGAAAAAATCGTGGTTTTTTAATTTTACTGGTATTTGCAATGCAAGCTTTAGGATTGATTGTAGGTCCTTTATTAGCGAGTATTTTTTTATTTTATCACATTAATTACGATTTAGTGTGGCGCTTGTTAGTCGGTTTGGGTGCATTGCCAGCTGCATCTGTTTTTTATTTAAGAAGAAGAATACCAGAATCGCCAAGATTTTTAATTGCTAAAAAACAGTTACCTTTTGAGGTTAGTCGAGTAGTGGCTGATTTAACTGGTTATACAAAACAAGCGTTGTCTGAAACATTTGAAAAGCAAAGTATATGGCAAAAAAAATGGCTCCTTTGTTTAATAGGGACAGCAGGTGCGTGGTTTTTTCTTGATATAGCATTTTATGGTAATAGTCTTTCATCCGTATTGATTTTACGATCGTTAAATCCAGGAAATAGTTTACTGATTGATACCTTGCTAACAGGTTTAATGTTTTTAGTATTTGCAGTTCCAGGGTATATATTAGCTGCTTATAATATTGATAGAATAGGGCGGAGGCGTCTGCAGATGTTGGGTTTCGTCATGATCGGTATTATTTTTTCTTTACTAGGTTTAATACCAGCATTACATGAAAATATTTCTTGGTTTATATTGGCATTTGGTATTAGTTTCTTCTTTATTAATTTTGGTCCAAACACAACGACTTTTTTAATTCCAGCAGAAGTATATCCAACCAGTATTCGAGCGGAAGCACATGGTGTTTCTGCGGCAGTAGGCAAAATAGGGGCTTTTATTGGCGTATTTATGCTGCCTTATGTTTTGCATCATGAAGGTTTAGCTTTCATTTTTATTCTAATGTCGATAGTATCTTTATTGGGATTAATGGTAACATTTTTAATTCCTGAAATGAGTAATGTATCGTTAGATGCGACAGAAGTAATAGCAGATAATTAACGGCACTTTTGAGCAAGATTTATACAATGAGTTCATTTTTTATCAAAATATCAAAAAGAGTGATTGTATTTAGTTATGATTTTTTCACGATTCCTATCGCTTGGTTTTTAGGGTATTGGCTAAGATTTAATCTGTCTTATATTCCGGATAATTTTTTTTCACAAGGTCTAATTTTATTAGGTCCATTATTCATTATCCAAATTGCCTGCTACCTTTTATTTGGTTTATATCGAGGGATATGGCGGTTTGCGTCATTGCCTGATTTGATCCGTATTATAAAAGCGATCAGTGTTGCAAGTCTTACCATGCTGGTTTTAACTGCTATGTTAGTTCGTTTACATAATGTACCACGCTCAATCTTTCCTTTATATGCATTACTGTCGATCTGTATATTAGGTGGTGGTCGTCTTTGTTATCGCTGGTTGAAATCATATTTACACGATTTTTCTTCTGCAAAAAGAGTTTTGATTATTGGTGCAGGAACAGCAGGAGAAAGTTTAATCCGTGATTTGATACGAGATGTCAACCATGCTTATTTACCAGTAGTATTATTAGATGATGATTCAAAAAAGCAAGGACTTGAAATTCATGGCGTACGTGTTGTAGGAAATATTCAAGATCTACAAAGAATAGTTATCGAATATAAAATAGAATTTATATTCATTGCGATACCTACAGCAACCTCCGCAAGTATGCGAAAAGTAGTAGAGCTTTGTGAAAAAACGAATTTACCATTTAGAACTTTACCTGGCTTAAATGATTTAGCAAGTGGTAATGTGACTATTAATGCGCTGCGGGAAGTTTCAATTGAAGATTTATTAGGTCGTGAAAGTGTATCACTGGATTGGCAGTCTATTTCTAATAAGTTATATCAAAAAACAATTTTAGTCACAGGTGCAGGCGGTTCTATTGGTTCAGAACTTTGTCGTCAAATAGTAAAACTAAATCCTAAAGAATTATTATTATTAGATAATAGTGAATATAATCTTTATAAGCTGGACTATGAATTCAAAAATCAATTTCCTCATTTAATATTTCAAACTTATTTAGTTGATGTAACCGACGAAATTGCTATAAAAAATATATTATCACAACATAAACCAAAAATTATTTTTCATGCTGCTGCATATAAACATGTACCAATTTTAGAATCAAATATTCGATCTGCTATTCAAAATAATATTTTAGGTACTTGGGTTGTGGCACAAGAAGCTGTTAAACATGGTGTTGAAATATTTACATTGATTTCTACAGATAAAGCAGTTAATCCAACTAATGTAATGGGTGCTTCAAAACGTGCAGCTGAAATCATTTGCCAAAATTTTAACAAACGGTCAAAAACACATTTTGTGACGGTACGCTTTGGTAATGTGTTAGGTTCTACAGGTAGTGTAGTACCATTATTTAAAAAACAGATTTCAATGGGTGGTCCAGTGACGGTTACGCATCCTGAAATCTCTCGTTTTTTTATGACGATTCCAGAAGCAACGCAACTAATACTCCAGGCAACCGTTATTGCTGAAGGAGGAGAAATTTTTGTATTGGATATGGGGGAGCCTATAAAAATAGATTATTTAGCGCACCAAATGATACAGCTGGCAGGTCTTAGAGTAAATGAAGATATTAAAATTGTTTATACTGGATTGAGACCAGGAGAAAAATTACATGAAGAATTATTCCATGAAAACGAAGCACTTATTTGTACAAAGCATGAAAAAATTCAATTAGCTAATTACCGTAGTCTAGATTGGGACGTACTTGATCGCACTATGACCGTGATAATTCAGGCATTAGAAAATTCTAGTAATGATGTTTTACTAAAATTATTAAACACCATAGTACCAGAGTGGAAAATAAGAGATCGTCATCAAGCAAAAGCTTTAGAATTTTCTTAATCAACTAATTTATTTGTATAGTAGTACATTAGATAAGTACTAAAACCCATTACAGCACCTGAGAATATAATTGGAACTCTATTCCCAAAATCATTTAACAAACCTACAAATAAAGCAGCCAGAGCAAAACATGCGGCCATAATTGATCCCGTGATACCCATTACCCAACCTTGAGAGTTAATATCTACTTGATCGGAAAATAAAGTAATAAGCGCTGCATAAGCGGCTGCTATGGTTATTCCTAAAGGTAGGATAGCGAGCCACACAATTAATTTACTATGAGTCAATGAAATGAGTAAAATGAGCAGTGTAACTAGTAACAACATAACAAAAGTAATCTTTCTAAGATGAAATATTTTTAAAAGCAAGTTAAGTACAATACTAGTTCCTAGTCCGAAGCCAACTGCAAGTAGTGCAAAATAGAAAGCTGATTGCATAGAGGTAAATGCAAATATACCAACGACAAAAGTACCTATAAAGCAATAAAAACTGGCCCAAGCTATCATCATCACTAAAAATATAATGGAAAGATCTCTGACTGCTTCATTTTTAAAAGCGGATATAAAAATTTCAATAGCTCGACGCCATTAAATTTCGACTTTTTTAGTTTTTTCGAATGTTTCACGAAAAAATATCCAGAGTAAGATGATGTTTAAAAATGCGAGACCAGCAGCTATATAAAAAGGTGTAATAGTATTAAACCAATGCACTATCGCAGGATTTGAAAAGAAACCGCCGATTAATGGGCCTAGGATAAAACCTAATGACGCAAAGAATAACATAATACCAATATTACGTGCCTTATGTTCATCTGTACTCAAGTCAATGATTGCTGCTTGAGCTATGGATTGACTACCGGCTGTTAAACCAGAAATAATTCTACCGAGGATGAAAATTAAAACGCTAGATAAAAGTATGCTGAAGGCTGATAAGAGGTAACCTATAAATGTACCAGTTAGGCAAATAAATAGAGATTTCTTTCTCCCAATTTGATCAGATAAATCGCCTAAAAATGCAGCGCCAAAAAACCAACAGAACATGAAGCTACTAAAAATAATATCATACATTAAATAGCGGTAATGAGAAGAAACCGTATGTGGCAAAAAATTACTGTCGTCACCAATAACCATTTGCGTTAAAACGGGTGCAATTAATCCTAATCCTACCCCATCAATTAAGATAACAAGAAACAAAGGTAAGGCGGCAACGAAAAAATTAGTTTTGATAGCAGAAGAGGACATATAATTACTCATTTAAAAAAACAGGTTCTGAAAATATCAAATTAAATACGAAAAGTCTATCTAATCAGTCATAAATACAGTAAAATCATCTATTATAAACTTTAAACAACTTCGATTTATGATCACAATCAATCACAATACACGTCCATTAGGTTTTTGGGAGTCAGCTTGCAAGTTTGGCCATGACTTTTTTTCTGGAACTAGCAATGTAACCGCCAGAGTTAATGTTACCGGGATAATTGAACCTGCCCGAATACAAACGATTTTGAAAATCTTATTTTTACGTCATCCATTATTAAGAGCGGTTATCAAAGAAAAGTCTAGTGATTTTTATTTCTCATTGTCAGCAAATTTTGCAGACGTTCCATTTAAAATATTTTATTGTGCTAAAGAGTCAGATCGGCATCATAAACACGTAGATTTTTACTTACAAATTGTTGATGAAGAGCAAGCTAAATCATTTTTGGTTGAGGAATATCTTTGGAGAATTGCTCTAATCATGTGTGAAAATTCGAATAATCATACACTTGTGGTTACTTTTCATCATTCCATAGCAGACGGATTGTCCGCAGCAAATTTTTTTCATGAGTTTTTAATGTTGTATCATGATCAAATGACGTTTGAAAAGTTACCCTTATTACCATCAATAGAGTCAATGCTTCCTTCTAGCATTTCTTGGAATGAGTTTGTAAAAAACAAATCTTTACTTAATGATAAAGAAAAACATTTGTTCCCTTATCAAATGTATGCACCACTTCCTCAAAGAAAACCACGTAATTTATATCAAGAATTCAGCATAAATGAAACAAGAAGTATAATAGAATGTTGCAAAAAAAATGAGGTGACTATTACTGCATTTTTAAATGCGGTACTATTGGTAACTGCCTGCCAGTTAGAAGATATAGATGATATTAATATTGCCCTACATACCCCAGTTAATTTGCGTGGAAACACAGTAGAAAAAATAGAAAAATATCATTTTGGTTGTTATATCTCTATGGTTAAAACTGTTCATGAGCATATTAATAAAAATGATAATATTTGGATGCTTGCAAAATCTTATAAAAAGGAACTAACA
>JBFWPS010000003.1:0-23570 GCA_050249855.1 Gammaproteobacteria bacterium | reverse complement strand
TAATCAGCACGTGAATCTTGTCTTGCCCGTACAGAACCAACCACAACGGGATCAATAATTTCCAAATGAGAAGGATTGAAAGTTAAAGCTAAATGTACGATACCACCTGGTGTTTTGATATCAGATGCGGATCCAATATGATATTTCACATCGCCAGAGTAACCAGGCTTAACCAATTTACCTTCAAATTCCTGTAATAAGCTATCAAATGGTTTACCAACAATATTTAAGAGTACGCTGATTCTTCCGCGATGTCCCATCCCTATAATAATTTCTTTAATGCCATGCATTCCTGAGCGCTGTGTTAATTCATCAAGCATTGGAATTAAACTTCCACCACCTTCTAATGAAAATCGTGTTTGACCAACGTATTTGGCACCTAAATATTTTTCTAAGGTTTCAGCTTCAATTAAACATTTTAAAATTCGTTTTTTAGCAACAGGACTAAAAATGGGATGTGCTTGCACAGATTCAATACGTTGCTGCAACCATTTTCTTTGCTCGTCATTTGAAATATGCATATATTCAACGGCAAATGTTTCACTATAGGTTCGGATCAGAGCATTGTGAATGTCGCGAAGTGATGCTTGTGATAAACCTCTAAAGGTTCGTGCATCAAAAACGGTATCTAAGTCATGCTGTGTAAAACCATAATGCCCTAATTTTAAAACTGCAACTTCTGGACGAACCATTAAAGCAAGTGGATCCAAATTTGCATGCACATGCCCATATGATCGATACGCAGTGATGAGTTGTTCAATTGCAACTTGTTTATGTAATGTTTCAACAGATTCATTTGCAGATATATTAGAAGAAATTGTTGTATCCACATTTTTAAAACGTTCTCGAATATCTGACAAACGTGTTTCAGTTGTTGAGTTTCCTAATAACTGTTTAAAATAATCCTGCCAGTGCTTTTCAACAGAGTTGTGATCTTTTAGATAAGCATCATAGAGTTCTTCAATATATGCAACATTATTTGCAAACAAATAGGAGGTATTTAAATATTTTTTTAAGTCATTTTCCATAGTTAGGTCATATCAATTATTTAAACTTCATGATCAATCATTTCTGAACGAATTTCCCCAATTGCTTTTGTAGGATTTAAACCTTTGGGGCAAACATTCACACAGTTCATAATACTTCTACAACGAAATAAGCTAAAAGCATCGTTCAATGCTTCCAAACGTTCAGCTTTTGCCGTATCTCTAGAGTCGAGGATAAAACGTGCTGCCCATAACAAAGCAGCTGGGCCCATAAATTTATCCGGATTCCACCAATAAGATGGACATGAACTAGAGCAACAAGCACATAAAATACATTCGTATAAACCATCCAATAATGCGCGTTGTTCTTGTGATTGTAATCTTTCTTTCACTGGTTCAACTTCATCATTGATTAAAAATGGTTTTGCCTTTTCATATTGTTGATAAAACTGTGTCATATCAACAATTAAATCTCGAACAACTGGAAATGATGGTAGAGGTCTTAATGTAACGTGATCAGGTAATTCTGCAAAAGGTGTGATACAAGCTAAACCATTTTTACCATTGATATTCATACCATCAGAACCACAAACGCCTTCACCACATGAACGTCGAAAAGTTAAATCAGGTTCATATTTTGTTTTAATTAATTCGAGTGCATCAAGCACCATCACGCCACGACACTCATCTGTATTAATCGTATAATCTTTACTATACGGCTTTTTATCCGTATCAGGATTGTAACGATAAATAGTGAATTTTATCGTACGATTTTTGCTGTTATTATCGACTGTCGCCATATCTTCTCCATTCAAAAGTAGGGTGGATTAGGGCCGTAGGCCCGTAATCCACCAAAACGTCATGGTGGATTACGGCGCTAAAGCGCCTAATCCACCCTACAATTCTAATGCATATTTTTCCATTCAAAAAATAAAACTAATGATCCCTTTCTTTCAATTCAATTGGTTTTACTAGATGCGGTGTCATATTCACCGATCTAGATGCCTGCTTTCCATCTGCAAAATAAATTGAATGTTTAAACCAATTTTTATCATCACGTTCTGGATAATCTAATCTTGAATGTGCACCTCTACTTTCTGTTCGTGCTTCAGCAAGTACAGCCGAAGCTTTTGCAACAGCGAATAGATTATCTAACTCAAGCGCTTCGATACGTAATGTATTAAAAGTTTTTGTTTTATCTGGTAAATAAGCATATTGAAGTTTTTTCTCAAGTACTTCTAATTCTTTCAAACCTTTTCGCATATTTTCACCATCGCGAAACACACCAAAATCTTCTTGCATGGTTTTTTGCATGGTTTCACGAATCTCATAAATATTTTCACCTGATTTAGATTCATCCCAACGATTTAATCTCGCAAGAGAAGCTTCTATATCATCATCACTCACTTCAGGTTCAGCTAAATCTCTTTCCAATGCAGTTTCTAAATGTAAACCTGCAGCTCGACCAAATACCACAATATCTAATAATGAATTAGCACCTAAACGATTGGAACCATGTACTGATACACAAGCGCACTCACCTGCTGCATAAAGACCTTCAATCACTTTATCTGAACCATCAGAATTTAAAGTTAAGGCTTGACCATGAATATTGGTTGGGATACCACCCATCATGTAATGACAAGTAGGCACAACAGGAATTGGTTCTTTTCTAGGATCAACCCCTGCAAACGTGATCGCTAATTGCGTAATACCAGGTAAACGGGATTCTAATACTTCAGGGCCTAGATGATCTAACTTCAATAGAACGTGATCACCACGTGGGCCTACTCCTCTACCCTCTCTAATTTCCATCATAGAAGATCGAGACACGACATCACGACAAGAAAGATCTTTTAAATGAGGTGCATAACGTTCCATATAACGTTCACCATCTTTATTTAACAAGTAACCACCTTCACCACGCGCACCTTCCGTCACTAAGACACCAACACCTGCAATACCGGTGGGATGAAACTGCCACATTTCAAGATCTTGTACAGGAAAACCGGCTCTCAATGCCATACCTATACCATCACCCGTATTAATATGAGCATTGGTCGTGGTAGAAAAAATTCGGCCTGCGCCACCCGTTGCTAAAATAGTTGCTTTTGCGCGTAAAAATACAACTTCACCTGTTTCCATACAAATGGCTATCACACCTGCAACGCCACCTGAACGTGTTTTTACTAAATCAACGGCATACCATTCACTATAAATATGTGTTTTTGCTTGAATGTTTTTTTGATACAACGTATGGATCATGGCATGGCCAGTACGATCAGCCGCACAACAAGTTCTATGTGCTAAATCACCACCAAAATTTAAAGTTTGTCCGCCAAAAGCTCTTTGATAAATCGTACCATTTGCATTACGAGAAAATGGTAAACCCATATGTTCTAATTCTAAAATCGTATCAGGGGCTTCATGACACATGTATTCAATAGCGTCTTGATCGCCTAAAAAATCAGAACCCATAATTGAATCATACATATGCCAACGCCAATCATCTTCACCCATATTTCCTAATGCCGCATTAATGCCACCTTGCGCGGAAACAGTATGTGAACGTGTTGGAAAAACTTTTGAAACTAAAGCAACTTTTCGACCTGCTTGTGCCAATTGTAAAGCCGCACGTTGACCTGCTCCACCTGCTCCAATAATTATTGCTTCAAATTTATGTTCTGCGATTGCCATTAATTAAACACTCCATACGATTTTGCTACCCAAAGCCAACATTGAAAATAATGATACGATCACTAAAACCATAAGGCTTAAACGCAGCGATGGTGAATTAATATAATCCGTAATAATAGTCCAAACCCCAACCCATGCATGAAAAATTAAACTCAACAAAGCGAGAAAGCTAAAAATTTTCATTGCAAGACAACTAAATAGATCATGCCAAACATAAAATGGCATATCAGGATGCATCACAATAAATCCAAGTAAATAGATAAAATATAAACCTAGTATAATTGCACTGACACGTTGTGTCAGCCAATCACGAAGTCCATTTTGAGTTAAACCAAGTACATTTAGAGCCATAGCCAAACTCCTGCTAATACAATTAAAATAAACGAAATGACAAAAGTAATATAGGCACTGACACGACCAGCCACTAATGTTTCACCAATATGATTATCCATCAGTAAATGTCGAATACCAGCTACTAAATGATAAATTAAACCAGATAAAAATATCCAAATCAGGAATTTAGAAAAAGGTTGAATTAAAACTGTTTTGATGGAAAGGAAATTGGCAAGCTGTAATGAATAATTAAAAAACCATAATAATACTGGTACGAACAAAAATATTAACAAGCCAGACATTCGATGTAAAATTGAGACAATTGCACTGGGCGGAAATTTGATTGTAAGGAGATCTAAATTAACGGGTCTTTTTTTGCGCACCTATGGCTCCTTTTTAGAAAGTTATAAGTAAACCAATTATAATCAAATTTTGATTGATTACAATTGATAATATATTAAGTATTCTCGTTAAAATTACGTTACTAAATTTAGACATTCACCCACTCATCATAAATATTAAAATTTTTCCTATACGCACAATAATTTTACGCTATAATTCATTAGTTAAATTTAAATTTGTAAGTGGAGTATACATGGCTAATAATAATACCAAATTGAATCTACCTAACAACCAAATCCTTGATTTACCTATTTTAGAAGGCACGCTCGGCTACCCAGTGATAGACATCAACCAGTTAGCTAAATCTAACTACTTTACTTATGACCCTGGGTTTGTATCCACCGCATCTTGCGAATCAAAAATAACCTATATTGATGGCGATAAGGGTGTATTACTCTATCGTGGTATTCCAATTGAACAATTGGCCGAAAAATCAAATTACTTAGAAGTGTGCTACTTACTGTTTCATGGTGAACTACCAACAGTTGAAGAAGAAAAAAATTATATTGCTGAAGTTAAAAGAGCATCGATGGTCCATGAACAAATTCGTAATTTTTTCAATGGCTTCAGAAGAGATGCTCATCCAATGGCTATCCTTTTAGGTGTAGTGGGTGCTTTGTCAGGTTTTTATCATGATGCGCTTGATATTAATGACCCAATCAATCGCCAAATGTGTGCTTACCGTTTACTTGCAAAAGTGCCAACACTGGCCGCTATGTGTTATAAATACTCAATTGGGCAACCTTTCATGTTCCCACAGAATAGTTATGATTATGCAACCAACTTTTTACATTTAATGTTTGGCACACCTTGTGAAGAAAAAACACCTAACCCGGTATTAGCAAGAGCCATAGATCGTATCTTTATCTTGCATGCTGATCATGAACAAAATGCTTCTACTTCAACCGTGCGTCTTGCAGGTTCAACGGGTGCTAATCCATATGCCTGTATTGCAGCAGGTATCGCTGCTCTTTGGGGTCCAGCCCATGGTGGTGCAAATGAAGCTTGTTTAAACATGTTAGAAGAAATTGGTCATGAAGATAACATTGGAAAATTTATCGAACGCGCAAAAGATAAAAATGATCCGTTCAGACTGATGGGCTTTGGTCATCGTGTTTATAAAAATTATGACCCACGAGCTAAAGTCATGCATGAAACAGCGCATGAGGTATTGGAAGAATTGGGCTTACACAATAATCGTCTATTTAAAATTGCCATGAAGTTAGAAAAAATTGCGCTAGAAGATGAATATTTTGTTAGTCGAAAACTCTATCCTAACGTCGATTTCTATTCAGGGATCACACTGAGAGCATTAGGCATTCCTACTAATATGTTTACGGTGATATTTGCTTTAGCAAGAACGATTGGTTGGATCTCTCATTGGAATGAAATGATTAGTGGCGAGTATAAAATTGGTCGTCCGCGCCAACTTTACACAGGATCTACTATGCGAGATTATGTTCCTATGAAAAAACGTTCCTAATGGCTGGAAATACTCAAACATTAAAACACAAATTCTCAACTGAGATAAAAGTTTATTTCATGTATGCTTTTTTCATTGCACTCTTTGTAGGAGCAATCACCACTTATAAGCGCCTTGTCTTAAATCAATATGCTATCTCTTATGCGAATTATGGCTACGGAATCATTGAAGGTTTAATTCTCGCCAAAATCGTTATCATTGGACAAAAGCTAAAATTGGGTGAACGGTTTCATGATAGACCACTGATCATTCCCGTGATCTATAAAACTATTTTATTTACTATTTTCGTGTTTATTTTCACAATCATAGAAGAAATTGTCGTTGGCTTAATTAAACATGAAAAATGGAATGTTATTTTCCATTTTTTCATTGGCTTAGGTTTATATGAATTATTTGCAAAACTATTGCTTATGTTTATATTTTTCTTATTATTTTTCGCATTTTTAGAGCTTGGCCGCGTCATCGGCAGAAGAAAATTATACGAGCTTTTTTTTCGTGGTATTCATACTTAATTAATTTTGCAATTTTGTCTTTAAAGTACAAATGAAAACAACAAGTTTAGTAGTGATGATGATGATGCTACTGTTATATTTAGACGTTCATTAATTACGCCTTCTAATGCTCAAGCTTTTAGTGACCTTAATCGTGCTAAAAAATCATCGCTTCCTCTCATTACAGATAACACATACTATAGACCTGAGGTTAATAGCCACGGCGATGATCCAGATTTTCATTATGTTTTAATGCCTTTTTTTAAAAGTGGAAACCTTGAATCAGTCACTATTGATGAAGCCAGTAGACTTCCTCCCCAAGAACGTGTTGAAAAACTACGTCAACGAGGGATCGAAACTGTTAATATGCTAACAACCATGCTAGAAAATGATGTTAGTTTTACTGATTTAAAGCCTTCAAATTTACTGTTGGAACAATCTAAGAAAGAACATTTTGTTATTGCTGATGAAAAATCATTTTTTTCACTGGGATTAGCAAATCCTCGTAAGGAAGATGGAAAAATTATCTTAGGTAAATTCGCAGATTCCGTCGTACTTAGTCAAAATTATACACCCGATGGAATAGGTAATAATTCAAAAGACTTCGCTAGGATCGCTTGTGACGGTTTAAAGCTTTCCATTCTTAAGCCTATCTTAAGAATTCCCATCTATTCTCAAAATAGAACCTCTTAATTTTAATTGGTGTAACAAAATGTTAGATAACAAGCTTGCTGATGCTATTTCTAAGCAGTGGGGAAATCCAGCCTTTGAAGACTTAGTCAAAGCCTTTGAAAGATTTTCTGCTGAGCAAAGACAAGGACTTGATCCTGATCCAGTCAAACTACAACAATTCAGCAAGGCAATGGGTTTAATGATAGGTGACCCTAACGTTAGTATAAAAAGTTTAGGCACTGGTAATACAGCTGTATTTAAAATCACTAGTACAAGTAAAGATAAACTTTCAGGCAAAGAAAAAGAAGCAAATGTTTTATTTAGAAGAACTCAATTAACTGAAGTTAATACGGAAGCTTATAATAAATGTGCTTCAGCACAATTAGAAAAAAAATCCTCTAAGTTTGTCACGCCTTCGATATTTTTAAAAAAAGAGGAACTATCACATGAAGAAAATCCTAAAGAACGACTCAGTAATTATTTTGTTATGAGCGAATTTCTACCGAAAGGTAGTCTTCAATCAGTCACAAAAAATGAATCGGTCATGCTATCTGATCAACAGAGATATGAGAGAGCAAGAGATCGTATTGATAACACTATAGATATGCTAGTTGGGATGTTGAACAATCAGGTTGTATTTATCGATCTAAAACCAACCAATTTACTGATCGATCAAAATGGAAAACTGAGAATATCTGATGAAAAATCATTTTTCGATACACAGTCTGCAGGAGTTCATAAAGTTGGTGATCGATTTTGTGTTGATTGTGGAAAAGTCATGGTTGCAAGTACCGCTTATATTCCCGATGATTTTAAAGCGAGTAACCGAGACTTTGATATTCAGAAAGGTTATTGTTTCACGTTAGGAAAAATTCTTTATGAACTTTCTACAGGTGATTTTGAGTGTAAAGTTGAAGACGTCAATCGTAATGACCCCTTTTTCAAAACAGAACTTGGTAAAGTTGCAGGCGATATGATTGATGGTAAAACGATTAATTTAATAGATGCAAAAGATGCATTAGAAGCCATTTCAAAATCTAAATTAACCTGTGATTCCGAAGGTAAAAAAATAGATTTAAAGTCTGAAAAACCTCGTCAAGTAGAATCATTAAAAGCCCCAGAACCAACACAAACTCGAAGAAGAACCTTAACTGCCTCAAGTAATGCTGCCGTCAGTAAAAGAACTTTAAAAGAACTTAGCGGAGAAGTTAGTAAACAACCCAAACCTATAGAGCCTCATACAGAGAATAGAACAAAGGATCCTAGACTTTCCCTCAGTATCAGTGGTCGTAATCTATTGAGTGTTATACACAAACCGGATCCTGAAGCTGATGTTACTTCTTCACCAGGAATGACCCGCAAATAGTGTGCTGCAGTATTATTGCTCAAGTTGTTCTTGTTAATATCAATAAAATGGTTTAAAATACCTTTTGTTAAATTTAACCAAGGACAAATAGACCATGTTTTCTCAATCTTCTTCTTTTAGAGTGTCTGTTACAGGTAAAACGCTTTCAACAGCTTTTGTTGAAGCATGCCAATCTAATCAACTTTTCGCGCAGAGTCACATTGAGCCTTCAGGTTTAAGACCACTAGAGTTGACCAAAGAAGTAAAGTTATCAGATAATAAAAATTTATCGTTTAATTTAACACCTTATATACATGATGATTTACAGAATATTGCAAGCCATGGTGTTTTAAGAAGCCTTCATTTACTGATCATTGCCGTAGATATTTCTACTGCATACTCGAAAAATTTGGAGGAAACATTAGCACTGGATTTTATTATCAATAGAGCTAAAGCTCAGATGACTCACGTTGTGATTGCGGGTGTATTGCCAAAAGCTTCACAACAAACAGAAAATTCAGAAACAATCCGTCAGTTAACTCAACTGGCTAATAAATACAGCCTTTCTTATTATTCTGTAGATTTAAACAATTCTGATGATTTAACTCAGTTACTCCGTCAAGAAATTACAAAACATGGTCATCATCTGCCAGAACAAAATAATTCTAAAACTTCAGATAGAACTTTAGAAGCTAGTATTTAAATTTCTAAACACATGGTAGGCACGCACTTTGCCCACCCTACATTCTCGTTATACGTAGGGTGGGCAAAACGTGCAGCGCGCATGGGTTTGAATTTCAAGAAATGTTATGTGCATGTGTGCCCACCATAAGGCCCCTCTTCTCTTCTGTAGCACTTATTTCAGAAGTCCCAAAATACCGTAAACTCACAATCGCTAATACTGCAAATAAAGTGATATAAGCACCCGGGATCCAACTAAATTTAAATACCGATAACAAGAATGCCATAATAGCAGGAGCAAGCCCGCCTAATAATGCTCCACCTATGTTATAGCCTAAAGAAACCATCGAATACCGTGAAGCTATGGGATTAATATCAGCTAAAAGTCCAGGAAGTATGCCATCGACTGAAGCAAGTAAAATTGCCAAGAATAATAAAATAAAAACAATATAAAATAAATTAGGGACGCTCATGAGTAGAAACGATGGAATTGCAAATAATACAACTAAATGACTGGATATTAAGAACATTTTTCTACGTCCCCATCTATCTGACATACGACCAAAAAATAATGTAAATCCTGCCTCCACTAAAACAGCTATTGCCGTAATTAATAAAGCAAAGTTTCTAGGTAAAAATAAAGTTTCTTGTAGGTAATTTGCTAAATAAACCATGAATATATACCAAGCAGTACAAACAAAAGCACTTAAAACCATCGTTAATATAAAATTCTGCCAATTTTGTTTAACTTTTTGGAAAACAGAACTATGTGATATTAAATCATGTGTTTTGATATATTGAAAAGCTTCTGCTTCAGGCATTCTTCTACGTAAGTAGTAACCTATAATACCTGCAATACACCCAGTTAAAATAAAAGTAATAGACCATAAAGTTGAAATGTTTAAAACAGGTATGTGTTCAATCATCAAAGCCAATGAAATCGCTGTAAAAACGCCTAGACCTGAACCACAAGCAATAATACTAGAATATTTACCCTTCTTTTCTAGATAAGTTTCAGCAAGATAAATGCTACTACCACTATATTCTGCGCTAATCGCCAAACCTTGCATGATTCTGCAAAGAATTAGCAACAGTGGTGAAAGCATGCCAATTTGTGAAAATCCTGGAATAATACCTAAAAACGCAGTAGAGAGAGACATTAAAATGATTGTTAACTTTAAAGTTTTCCAGCGACTGATTCGATCACCATAACGTCCGAATAAGAAGGCACCTATTGGTCGTACTACAAAGCTAATTGAAAAAATACACCATAAAATAATTTGAGCCGTCAGTGTCTTGGTAAAAGGAAAAAATCTTGTAGCAAGTACGGGAATCGCAAAACCGTATAAAGTATAATCTAAAAATTCAAAGATAGTCCCTATCATACAAGCAGGTAATAATTTTTTTTGCATGTTACAAAATATCCCGATAATTTTGTAAAGCCAGACATAATAATTTTTTACGACTATTACAGTTAAATTTAACTTTGATTGCTTCTATATAACTATCTACAGTTCGGCTACTAATTCCCATCATCTGTGCTATTTGTTTAGAAGACAAACCTTTCTTTAAATAATTAAAACATTCTAATTGTCTTAGCGTTAACAAATTCAAATCTAATTGCGTCGGATTTTCAATCGTTTGCTCTGTTTCAGAGGCTTCAAGTTGACTCAGTTCTTCATAACCTTCTTCAGATAAATAAAATGAAAAACCTAAAGTACCTTTTAATCGATTTAATTTATGTTCAAATAGAGGGATCTTAAGCACAAGAAAATTAATTTTTGTATGTGGCAAAGTTGCGGTATCTTGAAAAATTAATGGTTTTGAAGCCTCAAGCACATTTTTATCTTGTGCAGCATAAATCTTTGCTTCTTCTGGGTTATAAGAATGAATATCAAAAACAGATCGACCAACGATATCTTTATGAGATACTAGATCAATCTTTTCAGCCATTGCATCATTGCAACCTAAATAGTTACCATCAAGATCTTTCCAGTACATCCACATATTATTTAATTTTTCAAGACCATTAAATAAATTCTGGATATTAGGCTCAATGTTGTGAACGTTTGATATGATATCTTCGAAAAAGTTAAACATAGTAGCTTACTCGTGTTATCACATATTTATAGCAGTTTGATACGATGTCAACAAACTGTCAAACAAATTTTTATCGGGTATACAGTTATTATCTTAACACATATAATATGCCGAAAGTAAACACTGGAATCGTTGCTAATAAGCTATCTATGCGATCTAAAACACCACCATGACCAGGTAATAAGCTACCTGTGTCTTTCAAATGATGTGAACGTTTGAGAACACTAATAAAGAGATCGCCTACGACTGAAATCAATAATGTAAAAGTAGACCATATAATCCACAAGCTATATTGTGCTATAGATAAAGAGAGTACTTTTGGAGCAAGTAGCACCCAAATCAATCCTAAAACTAAACCACCACACAAACCTACCCATGTTTTATTCGGGCTCACGGTAACCAATAATTTTTTCTTTCCCCAAAAGCGCCCAGAGAAATAAGCACCAATATCAGCACACCAGGTTAAAACAAATAAGTATAAAATAAGTAAGGGACCATTGATCTGTACACGTAAACACATTAATCCAAACCAACTAAACATTAAAACAAAAAGGCCCAATATCGCTAAGAAATACGGATTCATAATAAATAATTGAGGATGACGTGAATATTGTAATATCGAAAAAAAAGCTAATATCCACCAAATTAATGCGGCGGATAATAATAATTTTGTCGCTAATAAATCTGTTACAAAAGAAGTTTGATAAAGTATTTTAGCGATTAAGATTAAAAGTCCCATATAAGCAATTCTTAACATTAAGGGCTTTATATTCATCATATCAAGCCACTCTTTGCTGGCCATTAATAAAAAAATCATGGATATTATAGCAAACAGTATTGGAGTTGCATAAATCACTATCGCAACAATGATCGGTATCAATACTAGTGCAGTTAAAACTCGTTGAAATAATGGAGATATATTCATATCAAGACTCAATTTTACCAAAGCGTCGCTCTCTTTTTTTATAATAGGTTAAAGCATCTTGTAAATCTTTGTGTGAAAAATCAGGCCATAAAATATCTGTAAAATAAAGTTCAGTATAAGCAAGCTGCCAGAGTAAAAAATTACTAATACGCTGTTCACCGCTAGTACGAATTAGTAAGTCCGGTTCAGGACAATCTGATAACGCAAGATACTGAGCCACCACTTCTTCAGAAATTTTATCAGCTGTTAGTACTCCTGATAATACTTGTTTTGCAATTGATTTAACAGCATTGGTGATATCCCAACGACCACCATAGTTTGTAGCTATATTCAAACGCAACTTTGTATTCGCTTGCGTTAATTTTTCTGCTTCTAATAAACAATCTTGAAGTTCTTCGGAAAAAGGACTTCTATCACCTAGAAAACAAATCTTTATTTCATTTTTATGTAGTTTAGTTAATTCTTTTTGAAGTGCTCGAATAAATAAGTCAAGCAAACCACTTACTTCTTCTTTAGGACGTTGCCAATTCTCACTACTGAATGCAAATAAAGTTAAGATAGCAATCCCTTCTTCATTACAGGATTCAATAACTCGTCTGACTGCTTCTACACCAGCTCGATGACCTGCGAGTCTAGGTAAAAATTTCTGTTTAGCCCAGCGACCGTTACCATCCATAATAATTGCTATATGTTTTGGTTTCATATAAGCACCGTTGAAAGAAAGATAATTATACCTCTAATAATTCTTTTTCTTTGCTAGCAAGCAACTTATCAATATCAGCGATATATTTGTCAGTTAATTTTTGGATAACATCTTCGCCTTGTCTTACTTCATCTTCACTGATACTTTTATCTTTCAAGTGATTTCTTAAATCATTATTAGCGTCTCTTCGAATATTTCGCACCGCAACCTTTGCGTTTTCCGCTTCTTGACGTACAACTTTTATTAATTCTTTTCGTCGCTCTTCATTTAATGGTGGCAGTGGAACACGCACTAAATCACCACTGGCTGCGGGATTTAAACCTAAATCAGAAGAACGGATCGCTTTTTCAATAACTGGTATCAAGTTTTTTTCCCAAGGACTAACAACAAGCGTACGTGCATCACTGACACTCACACTTGCAATTTGTGTCAAAGGTGTATCAGCGCCGTAATAAGGCACAACAATATGATCAAGCAAACCTGCATGGGCTCGACCCGTTCGCATCTTACTAAGGTCAAGCTGGAATGATTCAATTGTTTTAGTCATCCGACGTTCTGCATCTTGTTTCATATTATTTATCATGTTCACTCCTATTACTCACTAATGTACCCTCTTCTTCTCCTGATAAAATTCTTAAAAGGGCACCATCTTTACTCATCCGAAACACACGTATATCGATATTAAAATCTCTACATTGACAAAATGCAGCTAAATCCATGATCCCAAGCTCACGTTCTAATGCTTCTTGATAAGTTACATGACGATATAAAGTTGCAGAAGGATGTTTTTTAGGATCAGCAGTATAAATACCATCAACGTTTGTTGCTTTTAATAAAAGATCAGCATCTAACTCAATGGCTCGTAAACTTGCTGCAGAATCTGTCGTAAAAAAAGGATTTCCTGTACCAGCAGATAAAATCACAACACGACCTTCTTCTAGATGAACGATTGCCTTTCTTCTATCATAAGCATCAATGACACCGGTCATCTGAATGGCAGACATGGTACGTGTTTTAACTTTAGCGCGTTCTAATGCATCACGAAGGGCTAGTGAATTCATCATGGTCGCTAACATGCCCATTTGATCGCCCGTTACACGACCAATACCCGCTTCTGATAATGCTTGACCACGAAATAAGTTACCACCACCTATCACGATTGCTACTTGAACCCCTAACTCAGTCACTTGCGAAATTTCAGTAGCGACTCTATCTAATACTTTGGGATCAATGCCATAAGATGCATTTCCCATTAATTCTTCACCACTCAGTTTTAAAAGTATACGTTGATATTTTGACTTTTGTGTTAAATTAAACATCTTTTAAACCTTATGTTTAATAATAAATTTTTTCTACTCAACCTCTTAGAAATAACAGACAAAAAAAAGGTAGCTATTAGCTACCTTTTACTTGTGCCATGACTTCTTCTGCAAAATTACTCACCTGCTTTTCAATCCCTTCACCAACGGCAAAGCGAATAAAATCATTCACTGAAGCAGATTTTTCTTGCAATAATTTTGAGACACTTATATCTGGATTTTTAACAAAAGGTTGTCCTAGTAAACTCACTTCATCTAAATATTTCTTGATACGCCCTTCTACCATTTTACTAATGATATCTGCTGGCTTACCAGAGGCTTGTGCTTGCGCTGAAAATATTTCACGCTCTTTTGCAACTAAATCTTGAGATACTTGATCAGGTGAAACCACTAAAGGACTATTAGCAGCAATATGCATCGCTAAATCTTTTCCAAGTTCTTCATCCATCTTATTAAGTGCAACTAAAACACCAATACGTGTACCATGCATATAAGCACCTAAGCAACCATCTGATTTTAACAATTGAACGCGACGAATATTCACATTCTCACCAAGCTTAGCAACTAATTGTTGTCTTACTTGTTCTACAGTTTCGCCATTGGCTACATAAGGCTGACTTGATAATGAATCTACTGTTTCTAAATTTTTATTTAATGCAATATCCGCTGCTTTTTCAGCAAACTCAACAAAATTCTGATCTCTTGCAACAAAATCAGTTTCGCAATTGATTTCAACAATGACACCATGCTTTTTGTCTGCTGATATTTTTACGATAATCATACCTTCAGCAGCAACACGATTAGCTTTTTTATCAGCTTTCGCTTGGCCTGACTTACGCATTAATTCAATCGCAGCTTCAATATCACCATTTGTTTCAACGAGTGCATTACGACACTCCATCATACCTGAGCCTGTGCGTTCACGAAGCTCTTTTACTAAACTCGCACTAATAGACATCGTTCACCTCTATTCATCATCTAATAAAATACTGCTACCTGCGCTGACGCGTTTTACTGAATCGTCTTCTTCTGTTTCAACTTCAACTTCAACAAATTCCTCTTCCTTAACTGTTGGAGCTGCTTTTTGTTTAGCTTCGAGAATGGTATTTGCTACTGCTTCAGCATATAAACGAATAGCTCTTCTTGCATCGTCATTGCCAGGAATCATGTAATCAACACCTTCATACTTATTATTAGTATCTACAATACCAACAACCGGTATATGTAAACGATTTGCTTCAGCAATTGCATTATGTTCAACACCAACATCAATAACGAATAATACATCGGGCAAACCACCCATGTCTTTAATACCACCTAAGCTTGCTTGTAATTTTTTAAGTTGGCGAGTTAAGCCTAGTGCTTCCTTCTTAGTAAGCTTATCGAAATCACCTGCGTTATAACGAGATTCTAAATCTTTTAAACGTCGTATTGATTGACGCACAGTTTTGTAATTGGTTAACGTTCCACCTAACCAACGTTGATCTACATAAGGCATTCCACAACGACCTGCTTCTTCTTGAATGATTTCACGCGCAGCACGTTTAGTGCCAACAAATAAAATTTTACCTTTGCGAACAGCAACGTTATAAATAAAAGTTAAAGCTTTTTTGAAATATTCTTGTGTAATATCAAGATTAATAATATTGATTTTATTGCGGGCTCCGTAAATATAGGGTTCCATTTTAGGATTACGGTAGCGGGTCTGGTGACCAAAATGAACACCAGCTTCTAGCATTTCTGCCATAGAAACTTCAATCATGTTTTTCTCCTGGGTTAAAAATTATCATCTCCACTCGATTGATTGACCATTTAGATAATCAAATAGCACCCAAAACAATCGTAACAATGAAAATGAAAAGTTATTGCCATAAGGCAGGTTGCTTTATACCATATATAACATTTCGCAACAATGGGAAACTTTAAACAAATGCCAATTATTACCAAAACGCCTGATGAAATCGCCAAAATGCGTGTAGCAGGACACCTGGCCGCTGATTTACTCGATATGATTGAACCTTACGTCAAAGTGGGGGTTACGACTGATGAACTCAATCATATTTGTCATGATTATATCGTCAACAAGCAATCAGCTATTCCTGCGCCTTTGAATTATGGCCCAGCTGACAATCCCTTTCCTAAATCAATTTGTACCTCTGTGAATCATGTTGTTTGTCATGGTATTCCTAGCGATAAAAAACTTAAAGAGGGTGATATTATCAATATTGATGTAACCGTCATTAAAGATGGTTATCACGGTGATACAAGTCGTATGTATTTTGTAGGGAAGCCTTCTGTTCTTGCTGAAAGATTAGTAAAAGTAACAAAAGAATGCTTAGAAATAGGTATTGCACAAGTCAAACCTGGTAATCATTTAGGTGATATAGGTGCAGCTATTCAAAAACACGCCGAATCAAATAATTTTTCTGTGGTACGAGAATATTGTGGTCATGGTATTGGTCGGCTATTTCATGAGCCTGAACCACAAATTTTACACTATGGTGTAGCTGGCACTGGCCTAGAAATCGTGCCCAATATGACGTTTACGGTTGAACCCATGATCAATGCAGGTGCCCGATTTATTAAATTACTACCTGATGGCTGGACAGTGGTAACAAAAGATCGCTCTTTATCGGCACAGTGGGAGCATACGCTATTAGTAACTGAAACAGGTGCGGAAATTTTAACTCTTGGTGAAAAGGATCGTGTATGAAGCAACTAGCAGATATCATTGAAACCGGTTTTGAGAAAAGACAAGAAATCAAACCATCCACTGTCAATTCCCAATTAAAAGAAGCCATTGAAACAACGATTGAAAATTTGAATGAAGGTCAATTACGCGTTTGTGAAAAAGTAAATGGTCAATGGATAACGAATCAATGGATTAAGAAAGCGATCCTTCTCTATTTTCGAATACAAGAAAATGTGCCAATTTATGGTGGAAATCAACAATATTACGATAAAGTTCCTTTGAAATTTGCTTCTACGAACTTTGAAGAATTTTCTGAATTAGGTATACGTGTAGTACCCAATGCAACGGTGCGTTATGGATCTTATGTAGCGAAAAATGTCATCTTAATGCCTTCTTACACCAATATGGGGGCTTATATTGATGAAGGTACGATGATTGATACCTGGGTAACCGTGGGTTCCTGTGCTCAAATCGGAAAGAATGTACATTTATCTGGTGGTGTAGGCATCGGTGGCGTTTTAGAACCTGTTCAAGCAAACCCTGTGATTATCGAAGATAATTGTTTCATTGGCGCACGTTCTGAAATTGTAGAAGGCGTTATTGTCGAACAAGGATCCGTTATTTCTATGGGTGTTTACATAGGTCAAAGCACTCGAATTTATGACAGAGAAAATGATACGATTTTATATGGGCGTATACCCAGAGGTTCCGTCGTTGTTCCGGGCAACTTACCTTCCAAAGATGGTAAATATTCACTTTATTGCGCTGTGATTGTAAAAAGGGTGGATGAAAAAACCCGTGAAAAAACAGCCTTAAATGAATTATTACGAGATATTGATTAATAAAAAACAGGACTTACGAAAAACATATGATGCTTTGTAAACAAATTATCGTCATTGCGAGGCCCGCGTTGTTTGCGGGCCGTGGCAATCCAGAACTGAGTTGTTTTAGATATTTAGCACTGGATTGCCACGCGCTCTCTGCGCTCACGCTCGCAATGACAGCTCTGTTTTTCGTAAGTCCTCAAAAATAAAGGATAATGACGTGTCAGATTTGATTGAACTTGCTCAAAGTCTTATTAAAATTCCCTCCATTTCGCCTGAAGATTTAGGTTGTCAGCAAATCATCGCTGAACGTTTAAAAAAAGTTGGTTTTGAAATTCAATCAATGCCTTTTGGAAAGGTCAGCAATTTATGGGCGCGTTATGGAAATAAAGAACCTTTACTCGTTTTCATTGGTCATACTGATGTGGTACCTATTGGTGATTTAACCCATTGGAAACATCATCCATTTTCTGGTTTAGTCAAAGATGGCTATCTACATGGGCGGGGTGCAGCTGACATGAAAGGTGGTCTTGCAGCCATGATTATCGCAGCAGAACAATTTCTACAAAATCACCCAGAACCTAAGGGTTCGATTGCTTTTCTTATTACCAGTGATGAAGAAGATCAAGCCATCGACGGCACTTCAAAGGTAGTTGAAACTTTACAAAAACAAAATGTACCGATTCATTGGTGTATTGTAGGCGAACCTAGTAGTGAAAAATCATTAGCCGACACACTTAAAATTGGTAGGCGTGGTTCTCTTACAGCCAAACTCACGGTGCATGGTAAGCAAGGGCATGTCGCTTATCCAGATGTTGCCAATAATCCTATTCATCGTGCGCTATCCTCACTTTCTGAATTAGTGAATATGGCGTGGGGGGAAGAAACAGAGAATTTTCCTAGAACAAGTATACAAATTTCAAACATTCATGCAGGTACTGGTGCTGCCAACGTTATTCCAGACACACTAGAAGTAACATTTAATCTTCGTTATAACTCAACTTTAAGTAAAGATATAATTGTCAATAAAGTCAATGAGATACTAGAAAAGCATCAATTAAACTATGAAATACAATGGCATCATAATAGCCAACCATTCTTGTCTCCAATGGGTGAATTAACGACCATAACGCAGGCTGCTTGCGAAAAAGTGACTACAATAAAACCAAAACTTTCAACTTCTGGGGGAACTTCAGATGCGCGCTTTATTGCTCCATTAGGCACTGAAATTATTGAATTAGGTCCTGTGAATGAAACCATTCATCAAGTGAACGAATGTGTTAAGATAGCCGACCTAGAACAATTGGTTGAGATTTATCAAGAAATCCTACATAAATTGTTTGTTTAGCTCCTAGAGTACATTTTTGGTTAAGGACCAACATGAAGTCCCCTTTCACTAGAATCTTTACTATAGCAATCTTGTATTCTTTGCTTGTTTTTTCACTACCGATGCAAGCAGGCGACAGTACGGCTATTAATTTAGATCAAGTCTCCGCACTTTCTGGAAAATCACCTGATTTACCTGAAGGGGCTTTCGTTGGAAAACCAGAAACACATACCTGGAATTTAGAAAACGCAGATATAAGAACCGTGATTGATGAAATTTCTCGTGAAACAGGTAAAAACTTTGTGGTTGATCCCACAGTTGAAGGTAAGATTTCCATTGTTTCAAGCACACCAATGAATTCAAATGAAGTTTATCAGGTTTTTTTATCGACTTTACAAGCATTGGGATACGCAGCTATCCCATCTGGTAGAATTATCAAAATAGTTCCTAACACCAACGCAAAATCATTAGGTTCTACACTTGCCAATAATAATAATCCTGGACGTGGTGATGAAGTTGTCACGCGTGTTTTTGCATTAACCAATGTGCCTGCAGAACAATTAGCACCTTTATTAAGAGGGCTTGTTCCTGATTGGGGAAACGTCACGGCCTATTCTCCATCAAATGTTTTGATTGCAGTTGGTCCTGCTGATGCATTAAAAAGAATTGCTGAAATCGTTCATCGTGTCGATACAACTAATACCAACGGTATTGAAATGATAAGCCTTCGTTATGCTTCTGCTATTGATGTAGCAGCAAGCTTACAATCGCTGCAAGATTCAAGTAAAGCACAAGGCATAACACCGGATGTTTCTATTGCATCCGATCCTGTTAACAATGCGATCTTATTGAGTGGCAATCGCCATGCTCGTCTTAAAATGCGTGTTTTAATTTCAGAATTAGATTCTCCTAACGCAGGTACAGCTGGTGGAAATACACAAGTTATTTATTTAAAATTTTTAAAAGCGCAGGATTTGGTACCTATACTTGCGGGTGTTGCTAGAAGCTATTATCAAGGTCCAGTGGGTACTATCATTGGAACCAGAACACCTTCTGGCAACGATTATGCGGCGATTTCTGAAAATCCAAGTGAGCTTGCAAGCACGCCTGCTGCACTAGTTACACAAGTTCAAGCACCTAGTAATCAAACGTCACAACAAGCACAAACCAATATAACACAAGGTACTGGGCCTGGAAGTGAAAACAAACCTAAAATTGAATTAATTGCTGAGCCGAATACTAATTCTATTATTATTAATGCACCACCCTCCTTAAGACAAACCTTGCGAAATGTGGTTGCACAATTAGATATTCGTCCGGCGCAAGTTTTAGTTGAAGCAATTATTGCTGAAGTTGATCAAAAAACTGCTGCTGCATTGGGTATTCAATGGGGTTCAATAACACCATCAAATGCCTTAGGTATTTTACCTATTGATTCGATTGCTGGTTTTCGTGCTGGAATTGGTATCATCACTGGGGAAGGTGTTCATAATTTACAAGGAATTATTAAAGCGCTTGCGCATGATCAAAAAGCAAATATTCTTTCAACACCTTCTATTTTAGTACTTGATAATCATCAAGCAAAAATTTTAATTGGACAAGAAGTTTCAATTCAACAATCAACTTATCCAAGTAATGCTGGTGGTGCAGCTATTGCAACCCCCTACTCCACTTTTAATCGTGAAAAAGTTGCATTACATTTATATGTCACACCTCAAATTAATCAAGGTAAATCCATTTCGCTTAATATAGATGAGGGAAATGACACCTTACAAAATCCCGCTGAAACAACAACTACACCAATCGTGAATATCAGTAGTATTAAAACTTCTGTCATGATCAATAGTGGGGACATTATTGTACTAGGTGGTTTGATTCAAAATCAATTTGCCGTTTCAAAGGAAAAAATTCCTATCTTGGGTGATTTGCCTGTTGTGGGTCATTTATTTGGTATACATAGTCGTGCACGCGAAAAGAAGGATTTAATGGTTTTCTTGCGTCCAATTATTGTCACTGGCAAAAACGCTGAACGTTTAACGACGAATAAATACGATTTTGTTCGTGAAGAAGAATTAGAATGGTTACGCAAAGAATATTACACCAAACACATGCAAGATAGTGTGGCACCACCGCTACATACAGCGCATTTACAAAAACCTTTTGAACGAACCGGTGTAAATGATACAGATCGTATGGATGAAAACCCAACTTAACTTGAAATAATATTGCCTAACTTGGATAAAAATGATCCAAATAATCAAATATGTTTTCATTAGAAACTTGTACAAATAATTTGTTTAATGTATAAATTGTACATCTTATATTTAAGAAAGGTAAATTGCGATGGCTAATGGCTCTGACTCAAAAGAAAATCTCACTAATCTTCAGGCAACCGCTTGGCTGATTCGTCTACCATTTAATATGTTATTTTATTTATTAATGTTTGCGAATTTAAGTTTACCGATCGCACTCATCGTTTTAGCTTTTGTAGCACCACCATTCATTATTCCAACTTTAATCTGTTTTGGTGCTGCGAATTCATTCCTTTGGTTATTTAAATCTACCATGCAATTTATTTTTGCACCTTTTGTAAAGGAAAATAAGATGTTAAATATCTTAGGTAGTTTAATTGGTCTTGCGATTTTTTTACCTTTAGCTTTACTTTCAGGTTTGGGTGCAATGTCATTATTTGGTTATGCTGTGGGATTACCACTTTCCGCTGCTGCCATGGCAACTTTAATCACGGCGGGTACGTATACCGCTATCGGCGTAGGCGCTTTAACTACAGCTGGTTCTGCGATCGTACTAGCACCAATTGCACTTGGGATAGTAGCAGCCGTTGCGATAACAACGCTTGCAATTACTGCTGCAGTTGTGGTTGCTAGTCTTGCGATTACCTTCGCTGTTGTTGGCGGCCTCTTCAATGGACTTTCGAGTATTTTTTCTTCCAGCTCATCAGCTGATTCTGCTTATGATTATCAAAAGCCTTCAAAACCAAGTTCATCGACCTATACTGGATTAGGTCGCAATTACGATTTCACTCCTACAACAGATGATAGTTACGAATATATTAGTGATAGTGATAATAGTAAAAGTTGGTTTGGTTTTTCTTCTTGGTTTTCTAGCAGCTCTTCAAAACCAGCTGATGATACACCACGCGCTGATAGAACTTTTGGATTGGACAGATAATTATAGCTTTTTTCAAAAAGCACATACGCTTTTTGCAACACAATAATACCCCATTTGAAAAGGCGTTGTTGCATAAATAAATTAAACTTCCTCTCCTCCAGTGTTTTTCTGGGGGAGAGGGAGTTTATGCAACAGCCTCCTTTTACAAAAGAGGCTAACAACACATAGTTCATGATAGTTCTACACAACCTTGATTTTAAACCATTTTTCTGTATAATATATTTGCAAATCAACAATCAAAATAAGGCTCAGAATGTATCAAGATCGTCAACACCGTCCCTTAGATTCAAAACTTGCAACTGCATTGAACTTGTTAGCTATCAATGAACTCACTATCACTGATGATGAAGGCGAAATCGTAGAAAAAATCTCAGCGAGAGCACACGTAAATGATGCATGCAAAAAGTTATCAGCGTGACCTGAATAGATCACGCTGATTTTGCGATTATAAAACAAGTGCATTCTGAGGTTGAAACTGAGCAAGTTTATCCTCTATGTCAGAAAGTATATTAGTCCAAGTTCTCGTTTGTGGCTCTTCACTCGCAGAATTAGATCCAAAAAAACCAGTTCTAGTTGCTACAAAGGTTTGTATAGTTCCTACAACAACGTTTTGTAGAGATTGTGTAAGAAAGTGCTTATTACGTTCATATTCTCCTAGTTTTTCTTTCATATACTCAAGACCATACTTTGTAGATATCATCTCGAGGATTGATAAAAACATTCCGTAAGCTTTGTCTTTAAGGTCTCGTGTTACATCCTCTTTTGACTTCCTAATATCTTCTAAATCTTTTATAAATCTATTAACACTTAAAACGTCTATAACTTCATTTTTTGTATGACTATTAGTTATAATAGCAGACCCATACACATTCTTATTCATTGCAAATAAAAATATTGGTTCTTCCTCAGTTACTTTTACTTTAGTATTATAAATAATACCATCACGGTCAAAGACTACAATGCTTCTTTTAGGATAAACTTTCTCTACTGCATCTGATATAATCATAACTTCATCTAATTCAATTAAATCTAAACCTTTGCTTAAATCAGATATAATGTCGACTATACTTCTTTTAGTTTTACCTTGATAAAAATCACTATTTTCAGTTATAAATTTTGTGATGTTACCACGTAATACTTCTACTTTATCAATATTGGATTTATACAACACACTAAATATACCACAGAATCTATTATCGATCGGTAAAAATCTTAATCCCACACACTCAGGAAAACAATTCAAAATCATGAGATCTTCATCTGTGATTTCTTCAACTCTCTGATATTGTATGGGTTTATCTCTGTAAACAGCATATCTATCTAAAAATAATTTTAATTCAGAACATTGATCTAGTGAATTAAAATTTTCAGCCAAATAAACCAACATTTCAAACTCGTCTC
>JBFWPS010000002.1:0-23860 GCA_050249855.1 Gammaproteobacteria bacterium | reverse complement strand
TATGTTTGTATAGCAAACAAGAAGTAGAGCAAGCTTTAGATAAATTAGCAGGCGCTGTACATAATAAATTAGCTGATAGTAATCCATTATTATTATGTGTCATGGTCGGTGGTTTGATTCCTACGGCTGGATTATTATCTCGCATCGATTTTCCTTTAGAGCTAGATTATGTTCATGCAACAAGATATACCGGTCAAACGCGCGGCGGGATTGTGTCTTGGAAAAATAAACCAAGTACTTCACTTCGTGATAGAATCGTTTTAGTGATTGATGATATTTTAGATGGTGGTATTACATTGGCAGAAATTGTAGATTATTGTCGTAATGAAGGCGCAAAAGAAGTTTACACTGCCGTATTAGTAGAAAAACAAGGTGTTCGTTTAGCAAATGGCTTACCCAATGCTGATTTTACAGGCCTTCTTGTCGATGATCATTATGTGTTTGGTTATGGTATGGATTACAAAGAATATTTACGTAATGCACCAGGTATTTATGCGGTTTCAAAAGAACATCTTTAATTAGGAAAAGTCATGGAAAAACAAAAGCATCTCTATTCAGGAAAAGCTAAGTCACTATATAGTACAAATGATTCTAATTATGTAATCATGCATTTTCGTGACGATGCTACTGCATTCAATGGTGAAAAAGCTGGGAAATTAACTAACAAAGGTAAAGTAAATAATTATTTTAATGCTTTCATCATGCAAACACTTACACAAGCAGGAATTCCAACACATTTTGAAAAAGTATTAAATGAAAGAGAATCATTAGTAAAAAGTTTAAAGATGCTACCTGTTGAATGTGTTGTACGAAATATTGCTGCAGGCAATCTTGCTCGTCGTTTAGGTGTGACAGAAGGTTTAGAATTAACTCCCCCGGTATTTGAATTTTATTATAAAAGCGATGCCTTAAACGATCCAATGATTAACGAATATCATATTCGTACTTTTAAATGGGCAACAGAGCAAGAAGTTGAAACCATGAAAGCGTTAAGTTTCAAAATTAATGATATTTTAAAACCGCTTTTCCTTGAAGCAAATCTGTTGCTAGTCGATTACAAATTAGAATTTGGTCGCTTAGATAATAGACTTGTTTTAGGTGATGAATTTACACCAGATGGTTCTAGGATTTGGGATGCAACCAGTAAAGAAAAGTTAGATAAAGATCGTTTCCGTCGTGATTTAGGTCACGTGGTTGAATCCTACATCATCGCTGCAGAACGGCTAGGTATAGAAGTTTAATTATTTTGATTATGTTTGATATCTTGCTAGTTTAATGAGCTTCTTGCAGGTATCCTTCAAGTTTTTTTAATTGGTTTAGGAAAAAATCAGTACGAGATTAAGCTATCAAAACAACTTCTAGTTTTTGTATGAAACTGTCATAATGTGACAGTTTCGTGCATTAAATAATATCATTGGACCATAATAATTCCAAAAACATTTCCCAATGCATTAATTCAAAATCATCAACTCGTCGCTTAAGTTTATCTCGACTTACTAATATATATCGTTTACAGATCCCTTCTTCTGCAAATGCTTTTAAACCTCGTAAATGTTTGTCTTGAACACGCGTTGTTGACTTAACTTCTATCGCCACATCATCACCAATAATAAAATCAACTTCTTGTCCATTTTTAGATTGCCAATATGAAAGCGGAAAATTTTTTCTTCGATAACTCAAATATGCTCTTAGCTCTAAAGCAAAAAAATGTTCGAATGTTTTACCGAATAGGTCTGATTGTTCTGGAATGCTGGTAATATTAGAGAGAATATTTTTAACACCTATATCAAAATAATAAAACTTTGATTTAATAATTGGTTTTCTTTTTATTGATTTAGTCCAGCCTGGTAACATAAAGCCTATGAACGTATCTTCAAGAATTGCATAATACTCTCGTACGGTACTTGCAGGAACACCTGCATCATTGGAAATATTTGAAAAATTAAGCATCTCTCCACTGGTTAATGCCGAGTACTTCAAAAACCTTATAAACGAGGGCAGTTGTCGAACTAATGCTTCTGCCTGTATTTCTTCTTTCAAATAAGTATTCACATAAGCATGTAAATCTTCAATAGGTTCGCTACTTTGGTAAATCATCGGCAGACCACCAAATTGCATATAACGATTCAAATCAAAATTTGGAACTTCAGAATATACTAATGGAAATAATTCTGCTTGCCTTGCGCGTCCGCCTAATAAATTTACATGATGCGTTTTAAGTTTTCGAGCACTACTTCCGGTCAATAAAAAATTAATTTTTCTTTTTTCGATTAAACGATGAATTTCATTTAATAAATTAGGTATAAGCTGGATCTCATCAATAATAACCTTGGAGGGTTCATCACATCCCATAATGATTGATTCGAGGATTCCTGGATTACTACTTAATCGCAGATACATATCACTTTCTAGGAGATCGATTTTACAGATATTTTCTGGAAATTGTTTTTCAATTAAGAAAGTTTTTCCTGTTGCACGTGGTCCAAACAGAAAGTGAGACTTCTTCGTTAACAAATTTGGTAAATTTAATATTCTTTGATAAAACATGACTTTTCCCGATAAACAGCAGTTTAGTTGTTGGCTATCTAGATAAATAGCAACTTTATCGCTGTTTGTCAAGTTTTTAGCGTGATGAGTTGCTCTTTCGATAGAGCTAATTATATGGAATGGTTACATGAAATTGTAATAAAAATATTCGTATATTCAATAACGTTTTATATAAAAATACATGCTGGTAATCAACAAAGCTTCATATATTTTTCATGCAACGCGGTTACTTGCTTTTCAAGGTTGTCTAATGTGCTGTCGTTGATGATTACATCATCAGCGCGTGCAAGACGTTCCGTACGACTGATTTGGTGACAAATGATTTTTTTAATATTAGCCTCAGAGCTTTGATCTCGTTTAGAAGCGCGTTCAATTTGTAATTGCTCTGGCGAATCGACTACTAAAACACGTTGAATAAAATCAGAATAGTTTGTTTCGAACAATAGAGGGATTACTATTATACAATAAGGTGCTTTAGTTTCCTTCAATTGATTCGCAATTTCTTCATTAATCATGGGATGTAATAAATTTTCTAACCACTGTTTTTCTTCTAGATTATTAAATATTTTATCACGTAAAAGCATTCTATTTAAATGACCCTGCTCATCTAGTATCTCTCTTCCAAAGTGTTTTGCAATTTCTGCTAACGCTGGTTTACCTTTTGTTACTAGTTCTTTTGCAATTTGGTCAGTATCGATAATGCCGGCACCAAGTTTTTTGAATTGCTCGGAAACGATTGATTTACCACTACCTATTCCACCTGTAAGACCGATAATTAACATAGTATTCCTTTGATAGATATTATTAGAAATAAGTTAACATTATCCAGCCAGCGAACGCAAGAAATGGGCCGAAAGGGAGCGCACTTTGTTTGTGAAATCGTTTATTTATTAATATTAAACCTAAACCAATTACACTACCTAAAATTGCACTGATGAATAGAACCATAGGTATATTTTCAAATCCTATCCATGCGCCTAATGCAGCGAGTAGTTTAAAATCACCTTGGCCTATACCATCTTTATTTCGCCATAGATAATAGAGTAGGTTGATTAGCCATAATAAACCAAAACCTAGTATTGCTCCCAGAATGGCAGATTGAGGGTTTGTAAATAAGTGAAAAGCATTGACTGATAAACCTATCCATAAAAGTGATAAAGTAAGACGATCAGGGAGGATCCAATGTTTTAAATCAATAGCAGCGAGTATGATGAGTATGGCAGAGAATATCATACTAAAAAATGTTACAGTTGAAATACCAAACTTGATAGTGAGTAATATAAATAAAAATGCCGTGATTATTTCAACCAATGGATATCGCCATGAAATTTTTTGTTTGCAGTTTCTACACTGACCTCGCAAAAGAATAAAACTAATCAAGGGAATATTATCGTACCACGCAATGCTAGATTTACAATGAGGGCAATGAGAGCGAGGGGTTGCAAGATTAAATGATTGTCTGACTATATTTTCTGTTTTTTGATATAGGGTATCTAATGGTAGGTCATTGCTCATTTGAAATGATTGCGAATACATTTGAGGAAAGCGATAGATAACCACATTTAAAAAACTACCAATTATTAAACCAAATAATAGTGCAAAGAGTATTTGAAGCATCATAAGTTTAAATTTCCTATATTAAACAAAGGTTGGTACATAGCAATAATAATAGCTGCTATCATAATGCCTAAAATAAGCATTAACAATGGTTCTATGAGATTTGTAAAATGATCAAGAAGATTTTCAATTATTTGTTCATAATGTTCATGACATTTGTTTAAAGACCATTCCAATTGACTAGTACTTTCACCCAATTGAATCAGTTGGATAAGAAAAGGGGTGAACAAATTTGTATTTTCAATCGATTGGCTTAATGAATGCCCCTGATTTAGATAAAATTCAACTTTTTCAAGCCCATTCTTAAATACATGATGAGTAATGCGGGTTTGAATTAATGGGAAACTGTTTTTTACGGTTAAACCTGAAGCTAAGCAAATTGATAAAGTTTGACTAAAATCAGACATAAATTTTAACTTTATTAATCTTCCTATCAAAGGTAACTTTGATTGTATTATTTCATAAATTCTTACTATGAGTGGATTTTTTATTTTTTTTGTCATGATTATACCTGTTACAGGTAGAGTTATTAATATAAAAAAATAGTCTCTTATAAAATTGATGCATGATATTAAAACTTTTGTAGAAAAGGGTAACGGTGTTGATAGCTCATTAAATAGGTTGATAAAGCTAGGAAAAATATAATATAGAATACTAAAGACCATTAGCATGCTTGAGATGATTAAAAACAATGGATATGCAATCATTTTTTTAATTTTGTTTGAGAATTGTATTTGTTTATCAAGAACATTTAAAATAGCTGTAAGTATTTTTTCTAAATGTCCAGTTTGCTCGCCGATGGAAATTAGATTGCAATAAAAATGATCAAAAAAATTACTTTCAGAAAGCGATTCAGCAAATGACATGCCATTGTTCAAAGCATTTTTTGTGAAATTTAACATTTGATGTAGGTTGTTATCCCTGCTGTTTTTTATAATATACTGAATAGATGATTCTACTTGTAAGCCAGATTTTAAAAACATGATTAATTGATTCGTAAAAAATGCATATTGTTTTAAGGTGAGCTTTTTATTTTTAAATATAAACGACTTTTTTCGTATCTTCTTAATGGCTATTTTCATTTGTATCAATTGTACTTTTGCCATTGTTTTGTTTTTTGCTTGCATTTCACCATATAAAATATCACTAGAAGCATTTGTGCCTTCCCACAGATAAGTGAATTTTTTTTCATGTTTGTTTTTTGTCATGATTAATTGAATACAAGTACACGATTTATTTCATTTAAACTAAATATTCCATCGTGAAGCTTTATGTTTGCAATATCATTTAAACGTTTGAATTTTAACGTTTTTATTTTTTCTAAAATGCTTTTAAAGTTTTGTGTGTAAAGTGATTCAATTGTACTTTTATCTAAAGATAATAATTCGAAGACACCCGTTCTACCTGAATATCCGTTTTGACAATGTTCGCATCCTAAGCCCGCTAGGAAGAGTTTATTGTTTTTATTAACAGTACGGCAATGCAAACAAAGTTTTTTTATTAACCTTTGATTGATAATTAGCTTAATAGATTCAAGTATTTCATAGTCTTGTAAACCCAGATGAAGTAAACGATGAAAACTACCTATAACACTATCAGTATGCAAAGTTGCTAAAACTAAGTGACCAGTATTAGCAGCTTTAATACTTACTTGTGCCGTTTCATGATCACGAATTTCTCCTATCATAATGATGTCAGGATCTTGTCTTAAAAAACCACGTAATACGCGCTCAAATGTTAAACCTATTTTGGGAAGTATATTGACTTGATTAATGCCTGTGATGGGTATTTCAATCGGATCTTCAACGCTGACAATATTGACATCGTTAGTATTGAGTGTGGTAAGCGCGCTATATAAGGTGCTTGTTTTACCACAACCAGTGGGTCCTGTAACTAATATCAAGCCTTCTGGTTTTCTTAAGTGTTCTAGTAACAAATTAAGTTGATCTTCAAGTAGACCGAGTTGATCAAGTGCTAGTAAATCATGTCTGTTTTTTAAAATACGTAAAATGATTTTTTCACCATGAAGGGTAGGGCAAGTACTAACGCGTATATTGGTAGAAATTTCATTAAAAATAAATTCAAAATGACCATCTTGTGGTAATCTTCTTTCTGAGATATCAAGATTAGCGAGCACTTTTATACGAGTATTGATGGTATTCGCCATCTTAATGGGAATTTCATCGAGATAGTTTAATACACCATTGACACGAACTCGAATGCGATAAATAGTTTCGTAAATCTCAAAATGAATGTCAGAAGCATTCTTTTGGATTGCTTTACAAATTATGCTGTCTATTAGTTGCACTGTCTGATGGGCTTTTAAAGTCATTGAATCATCCTTGATTGTATTAAATAGTGAAATATATTATCTCATTGGACATGTAACTTTGCAAGCAAAACTGATGAGCTCAGCTTTTTAAATAATTTAAGTTTCTCTTAATAAAATTTTGAGATAATCAGATTTGATTTTTCGGAGTAACTAGAATCTAAATTCTTTTTACCTAGGTGTTTGTTGAGTCAATATCATACAATTCAAAAATAGCTGTCATTGCAAGGCCCACGTTTTTTGTGGGCCGTGGCAATCAGGATGGAGCTGAATATAAAACCCAGTACTGGATTGCTTCGCTACGCTCGCAATGACGTGTTTTATATAATATATTAAGATTATTATGGCACGCGAAACTGAAATACAATTTATTGAAAACCACTTGAATACCTTTAGTTATGAAAAAGCACATAAGTTATTGGTTCAAATGATTAATACCTTGGCGCATTCAACTGAAAATGAACCAGAAAGCTTTCTACAAGCCGTTGAAAAACTGGCAGTTCGTGTTAAACCAGAAATACAAGTTTCAACCTTTCTAATACAGTGCTTACAACGTTTAAGAGGTCAATTTTATGCGATTGATCAATCTGTATTGACGCAATTTTCAGAACAATTGTTTGATGTATGGCAGCCAGGGATGTCTGAGCGTGAATTGCGAGCTCAGTATGAGGGAGAATGTGAATTCGTGGGAGAAGGTGCTATTTCAGCTAAACGAGATTTTATGTTACGTATGATAGCTAGAAGTCTGAATTCTCATTATTATGATGTTATAAACGCAGAGCGAAATAAAAAAAAATCGAACCTTGATTTGCCAAGAAATTTACGTGAAATAAAAGATGGAAGAAATGTTAGTGTATTTGAAAATAAAACAGCTTTATCCATTCCCTATGAATTAAAACGACTTATTCCTCATAATGCTTTATTAAGAGAAGCTATATATCAATTTTTAAATCAAGAGTCTTGGACTTGGTTACCAAAGACTCCCATTATTTATTTAGATAATTTTTTTAATACTCAGGAATATACCAAAACTTTTGAAATTTGTTCAAATAGCTTAATGGATAGTACAGTAACGGTACAAGAAGATGGTTCAATTCTGGATATTTTAGACAATCAATCATCAAGAAGAGAAGCTTCGAAAAAAACAGTCTATGAAAATGTTTCATTTAAATTTCGTTTGCGCATCAGCGAAACTAAAGATTCTTTCTTAGATGATTGCAAACATAAAAAATTTGTAAATAGATCAGCGCGTCATTTTGGGAATGTTCGGTGTGAAATTGCACAATATGATATGCGTGTTCCTGATGCTGAATTTCGTGATAAGTATCTTAAAAATTTTTTACCTGAGCTTGTAAGAAAAGCTAGTGTAAATTTGCCTTTTTATTTACATGAAAAAAGGGCGATTGAAATGTGTATAGCGCCGTATTTATATTGTGATGAAAATAGTAGAATATCTTTACAGACTCATAAATTAGAAGATGTTTCTAAATTAACGTTTGGGTCGGCACTGGAAAACACTGATAATCCAGAAGAAATTTTAAAAGAATTGATATTTGTAATCGCTTCTTACAATGTTGCGTATGCTGCGCAAATATTTTCAACTCCAAAATTATTTGACAAATTGTCATTTAAACAATTGGCTTTACTAGCTGGGAAGCCTCAAATAAAAATATTAGTTAACGAGAAAGTACCAAATTTTCATGAACAATTGTTAGTAAACCTTAATAACGGCACTTTAAAAATCCATGAAATATTAGAAGTGGCGGATTTACCTCAAGATGTTGTTTTACAGTTATTTAAATCGGCTTTAAATAACGCTGAACAATGTAAACAATTATTAAATATATGCTTAGATAAAGAGTTTTTCAGTAGTAATAAAGTCAATAATATTTCAAAGTTATTTTTAAGTACTAAAGATCCAGCTGTTCTAAGTTTCTTAGAAAAAGTTGAAGAGCATATACTCATTCAAGATAACCAATATTCCAGAAAATCATTTATTCAATTAATGGCTTTAATTCCTGGCTTGCGCAATTATTTTTTTGATGAGTCCTTAGCGTTACATTACTTTTTTATGGACGCATCTGATCTTGCTGAATTAATACTGGTACTTTCAGATGCGGACATTATGGAAATGGGCTTTTTTTCAAGCTCGAAGGGAAATAAATATTATCAAAAGTGGTTGTCACAGCCAAAAACCCTAGCAAAAGTATTTCAATGTACTGAAGTCACGCCAGGATCTTTCGCGCAGTTGTTAACAACGGATCAAAATTTTAGAGCTGCTTTATTACAGGGCATTAATTTTTTAGATCAAGACAGTATGGAGCAGGTTTTTATATATAAATTTTCTGAGTTAAAACCTTATTTAAGTGAATTTAAATACTACGCGCAATTGGCTTGGTTTGAAAGAATGTTGAATAATAATGAAGTGCCTAATATGAGCAGTTCATTTTATATTTTGTTAACTTTAATCAAAAAAAGTTTGTTGCCAGAGGTATTTAAAAAGTCAGATAAATTTTTGGTGACACTATTTTTGAAGATGTTGACTTATAGTAATGAACAGAACATTTTTAATATTTTTATTAATAATTTAGAGAAAAGTCAGCTTTCAAGACTATTACCAGAGCTTGTTAAAGATGAACATTTCATTGAAGCGCTTTTAGATGATGAAGAACCTGAGTTAATTTCAAGTGCAAAAATAATACCTGATTTCTGGGCAACTCTTCTAACCATTTCAGATGAAAGGTTTCTTAGTTATACCTTGTTAATTGCTATCAAACAGGGTTTCTTATCAGAGTTATTTAATCAGGCAGATGCATATTTGCTTACACTATTTTTGAAAATGTTAGCTTATGATAACGAACAGAATACTTTGAACCTTTTTATCAATAATCTAAGTACAGAACAACTTTCAAGGTTATTGCCAGAGCTTGTTAAAGATAAAAAATTCGTTGAAAAGCTTTTAAATGATGGCAAACCTGAATTAATATCAAAAGCTGAAACAATATCTAATTTCTGGGCGACACTTTTAAAAATTCCAGCCAAGGATCTGCCTTTTGATTTTATTGAAAAGTTTATTAAACATATAGTACATAAATTTTCAAATAATTCCCCATTACTTGTTTATGAAAAGAATGCAATTGATGAAATTTTAATGCCATATTTTGAAAATAATGATTCAGATGATTTGGATATCGATAAGCTAAAAGACATTTCATCTGACTTTTTATATGTATTTGCATATCATGACGAAGCCTATGCCAATCAAATTTTAAAATCCGATGCACTATTAAAAAAATTATCATACAAGCAGATTTGTTCACTTTATTCGAAGTATCCTAGAAATGGATTTTTTCAATTTGGAACAAATGGACATAATGTTCATAATAAAAATATATGGGGTATTATTCTTTTATATTTTAATTATAAAAATCAAATTACAAGTGACGAACTTGACTATATAGCGGAAACAACTTCAGTGGTTGCAAGAAAGGTTGAGACTCATGGAAAGTTTACCAGTAAAGAACCTTTAGATATTTCTAAATTAATTCAGTGGAATCAATTATGCCTTCGTATTCAAAAACTTAATGTTACTAATACCCATGAAAGTAATCGAAAGCAGGTTATATGTAATAGATTCTATCAAATGTTAGAAACAATGATTTCGAATGGAACAATGACAATTAACTTTTTATTACAGATCCCAAATTTTCCTGTTGAACGTTTAGAACGTATTTATACAATATGTTTACTGAAAAGCAATCAGCTTGAAAGACTGCGTAAAATGATATTGGGATTACAACCACTCGAAGGAGCACAGATTGAAAATGTTTCAAAAATTTTCTCTGATCCAACTAAACCTGAAAATTATAATTTTATGAATGATATTATTCAATACATGTTTTCTGCTGACACAGAACAAAGAAGAAGATTTATACAAGTTTTAGGTAAAGCTTATGTGTTTATGCCCTATATATTTAGAAATCCTGGTTATACGGAGGCTGCTGTGTATGCAGTGGGATATAGAAGTAACCAGGCCTTAATATTTACGAATATTAGTGAAATTGCTGATCTTTTATTAGCACTACCAGCAAATTATATATTAAGTAATCAGTTTTTCCAAAAACGTACGACTTTCTCACATTTTTCAGGTAGGTTTGATTATCTTGCAATGTGGATAGCTCATCCAAAAGACTTAGCAAGAGTATTTTTAGACAGTGATAAAACACCCATAGTTTTAACTCAAGCAATAAATGGAAATGATGAGCTTAGAGGGGCTTTATTTGAGGGCATTCGACAGTATGGAACACGGGCTGAACCTGTTTTAACTCGTAAGCTTAATGAATTAAGCATGTATCATTTTGAATTTCCAGACAATAGTAATTTACAATCCGTTGCAATACGAATGAATATACTCCAAACTTCTAACATTTGACCTCAGATACCAGATATGTTATCTATAATTAAAGTGATATAATTTTTGATAAATCCAATTTTAAAAAAGGATTGACCAATGCAAAAAACGCCAATGACATTAGCAGGAGCAGAACATTTACGTACGGAACTTGATCGCTTAATTACACATGAGCGTCGCTCAGTAATTGAAGCGATTGCCGAAGCTCGTAAACATGGTGATTTGAAAGAAAATGCTGAATATCACGCTGCCAAAGAACGACAAGGTTTTATTGAAGGCCGTATCGCTGATATCAAGTCAAAACTAGCTCATGCAAATATCATTGATATTAGTCATTTTGAAAATGATGGCAAAGTAATTTTTGGCGCCACAGTGGAAATTATGAATGGATCTTCAAATAAAGTACGCTATCAAATTGTTGGTGAAGATGAAGCAGATATTAAATCTAATAAGCTTTCTTTCCAATCTCCAATTGCACGTGCCATTATAGGTAAGTATGAAGGCGATGTCGTTGAAGTTTCCACGCCAAGTGGTGTGGTAGAATATGAAATACTCTCGGTAGAATATCAGTAATATTTGTTTTTAATTGATATAAACAACAGATTGTTCTCCAGTGTTGATTTCTCCTATAACCCATGCTGTTTCGTTTAATTTTTTAAGTTCTGCTAAGGTTTTATCAACATCAGCAGATGAAACGCAAATGATCATACCAATACCGCAATTAAATGTTTTAAGCATTTCATGCTTTGAAATATTTGCTTGTTCCTGCATCCATTGGAAGATAGCGGGTTTAACCCAACTACTTAAATCAACAGATGCTTGTGTATGGGGAGGTAAAATACGTGGTAAGTTTTCTGTGATTCCTCCACCGGTGATATGCGCAATGCCAAGCAGTTGAATTTTTGATTTGATGTTCAATATAGTTTTGACGTAAATACGCGTAGGTGTCATGAGCATAGAACCAAATGAATGATTGCCAAATTGATCATCTAAATTGACTTGTGCGTTAGAAATAATTTTGCGTATCAATGAGTAGCCATTTGAATGTGGTCCTGAGGAGGCAAGCGCAATGAGTTTGTCACCAGGCTTAATTTGAGAACCGTCAATAATCTCACTTTTTTCAACAATCCCAACACAGAAACCTGCTAAATCATAATCATTGTTTTGATACATCCCAGGCATTTCAGCCGTTTCTCCACCAATAAGTGCGCAATTTGCCAGTTTACAACCTTCAGCAATACCTTGAATGACGGTTGCAGCATGATTGGGATCTAACTTTCCTGTTGCAAAATAATCTAAAAAAAACAACGGTTCTGCTCCACAGACGACAATATCGTTGACACACATTGCTACTAAATCAATACCAATGGTACTGTGTTGATTCATATTCGAGGCTAATTTGAGTTTAGTGCCAACTCCATCAGTTGAAGCAACGACCAAAGGTTCTCTATATTGAGCAAGTGGTAGTTCAAATAAGGCTCCAAATCCGCCTATTGCACCCATAACACCTGGACGATAAGTCGATTTTGATATAGTTTTAATCATTTCAACTAATTTATTGCCAGATTGAATGTTCACACCAGCGCTAGCGTAATCAAGAGATGGTTTAATTTCAGACACTTTGAGTTCCTTTTTTGCGGTTTTATACCGACTTGAATTATGATATAGAAGCTGTTCATCATAGCATTATCATCATTTGTTGTCATTTGAAGGTTATGATTGAGAAAAGTCATAAGAATCGTTATTCTACGCTGTGTTTTATGAATGATTTTACCAGCATTTCCAAGATAAGATTTATTGAGTAGATATTAAAGAGCAGAATGGAAATATTTAAAAAATGATCAAAATTAATCAAACGCAAATACCCAATGTTATTACGTTAGTACGATTTTTTCTGATCATCCCGGTTTGTTGGGCTTTACTTACAAATGCTTATTTAAGTGCATTAATATTTTTTATCATTGCAGGGGTATCTGATGGTATAGACGGTTTTTTAGCACGCTCTTATCATTGGGAAAGTCGTTTTGGCGCCATTACGGATCCAATGGCGGATAAACTATTAATGATTTCTAGTTATGCTTGTTTAGCCTGGTTACATCTAATTCCAATGTGGTTATTTTTGATTATTTTGTTAAGAGACATTTGGATTTTATCTGGTGTTATTATTTATCGTGTTATCACAAATGAACTTGATTTTGAAGCAACACGAGTAAGTAAAATTAATACATTATTACAAATTAGCTTGGTAGCAATCATTCTAATTAATATTAGTGTTTATCATGTGCCTGAAATAGTTATCTTACTCATGATTTATTTAGTTCTAATTACTACCTTATCTAGCTTGTTTGATTATACAAGTGTTTGGGGAAACAAGATAATACAACATACGAAGGTACGATATGATCTCTCGAATTAATTGGTGGTTAGTGGGAATAATTGCATTTTCATTGTTATTTTTATATTTATTGAGTCCTATTTTAACACCATTTTTTTTAGCAGGATTATTGGCATACTTGACAGATCCATTGGTGAATCGTTTAGTTGCGTTTAAATTACCAAGACCATGGGCAGTTACAATTGTATTTATTTTTATAATAATAATGATTTTATTAATGTTATTTTTGATTGTACCACTGCTTGAACGCCAAATAGTTATTTTAATTAAACAAATACCGACCGCATTAAATTGGATTCAACAAGTTGTTTTACCTTGGGCAAGTACCTTAGGTGTTCCTGATGTTACTAACTTTGCCGATGTAAAAACATTATTACAACAACACTGGGCGCAAGCATCTAACGTTGCAACCTTTTTACTACGAACAATAACGCATTCAAGCTATACATTGTTTGTTTTCTTACTGAATTTAATATTAGTTCCTGTAGTTACGTTTTATTTACTACGTGATTGGGATAACGTTTTAAATGGAATTCATCGTTTGTTACCCAGATCGATAGAACCACTGACTGTGAATCTTGTTTCACAATGCGATGAAGTTATTGGTGCATTTTTCCGAGGGCAATTTTTAGTAATGATTGCATTGGGGTTATACTATTCTGTTGCATTATCAATGATGAATTTAGATTTGGCTTTATTGATAGGTATGATTGTTGCTCTTATTAGTATTGTTCCTTATTTAGGTTTTACCGTAGGGATATTGTTGGCAGCACTGGCGGCATTTATTCAATTTCAAGATGGGTGGCATGTTTTTTATGTGGCTATCATATTTGCTATCGGACATTTATTAGAAAATTATATTTTATATCCTAAATTAGTGGGTGGTCGCATAGGTTTACATCCGGTTGCTGTTATCTTTTCCATTTTAGCGGGTGGTCAATTATTTGGTTTTCTTGGTGTATTATTAGCTTTACCTGTGGCTGCAGTTATCATGGTTATGGTGAGATATATGATCGACCATTATTATAAGAGTGATTGGTATAGTCGTGCTAAAGCGAGTTGATTTTAAAAAATGGTACAGCATTTTAATTTTTCACAAATACCTTTAAGTATAGTGCTACGATCTGATACCACGTTTGATAATTTTGTGACTCAAAACAATAATATGGTAGTTGATTTTTTAAAGCAATCTATTATTTCTTTCAATGACAAAACACAGCAAGAACGTTTTATTTATCTTTGGGGCCAAGAAGGTTCGGGTAAAACGCATTTACTCCAAGCTTGTTGTCATGCGGTAGGTCAAGAACAAAAATCTGCATTTTATTTATCACTTGAGAATTTGCAAGATTATGTCCCCACAATGCTGCAAGGATTAGAATCAGTTGATTTAATTTGTCTTGATGATCTTCATTTCTTATCAGATAAACCTGATTGGCAGGAAGGACTATTTCATTTATACAATCGGTGTTTAAACACAAATACACGTTTAATTTTTGCAGATCGCAAATCAGCATCAGATTTAAATTTAACATTAGCGGATTTAAAATCACGTTTATCTTCAGTACTTTCTTTTGAAATCTATGAGTTGTCTGATGAGGAAAAATTAAAGATCTTAGTTAAACGTGCAAAAGAGCAAGGCATGATTTTATCTGAAGAAGTGAGTATGTTCGTGTGGCGTAGAAGCAACCGTTCAATGAAACATTTGTTGGAAATCTTAAATAAATTAGCATGTGCAAGTTTAAGTGCTAAACATAAACTAACCATTCCATTTGTAAAAGCTGTTTTGAATATCTAGCGGCTTAATTTAGCCGCAATTTCAGCAACACGTTTTCCCAGAGCATGAGCTAAATGTTTTTCTTCATTTGTTAATGGGTTTTTATGTTCAATCCCAGAAACATGACTAGCGCCATAAGGTGTCCCACCGGATTGTGTGCTTATTAAATCGTTTTCAGTATAGGGAAGTCCGACTAATAACATGCCATGGTGTAGAAGTGGTAACATCATGCTAATGAGCGTTGTTTCTTGGCCACCATGCATGCTGGCAGTTGCACAGAATACTCCAGCAGGTTTTCCAGCGAGTTGACCGTTTAACCATAACTGACTAGTCCCATCTAAAAAATATTTTAAAGGGGCAGCCATATTGCCAAATCGTGTGGGGCTTCCCAAAATCAAGCCGTCACATTCAGCTAATTCTTCTAGTGTGGCATACGGTGGGCCTTCACTAGGAATATCATCCTCAACAGCTTCACAGACATTAGAAACAGGCGGCACCGTTCGAATCAAGGCATTCATGGTTGATATTTCTTCCACACCACGTGCTACATGATGTGCCATTTGTGCAACTGAACCATTACGGCTATAGTACAGGATGAGAATATTAGGCATAATTATTTTCCTTATTATTATTATCTGGACAGAGTTTTTATGAATCATGATCTTGCTTTACAATCATGCTCCATCTTAAAAGGCGTAGGACCCCATTTGGCCGAAAAATTGGCTAAATGTGGTATTCATACGATTCAAGATTTATTATTTCATTTACCGTTACATTATCAAGATCGTACTCGATTAACACCGATTGCAACTTTGCGTCCTGGGGAGCACGCTGTTATTGAGGGTATAGTAGATCAAGTTGAAGTCGTTGTGCAACGTAAGCCAACGTTAACAGTCAAAATACATGATGGCACAGGCAGATTACAGTTACGTTTTTTTCATTTTACAAGCGCTCAGCGAAATGGTTTACAAGTAGGAATGCGTTTACGATGTTTTGGTGAAGTGCGTCTAGGCTTTAGAAAATTAGAAATGATACATCCAGAATATCGTCATATTATTGGAGAGCAAATTATTCCTGTTGCTGAAACCCTAACACCTATTTATTCTACAACTGAAGGATTGCAACAACGTAGTTGGCGAATGTTAACAGATCAAGCGTTGGAAAAATTACGTCAAAATGGTATTTTACCAGAATTATTACCATTAAAAATTTTAGAACAACATGATTTTGTTGATTTAGCAACAGCGATTCAATTTATTCATCGACCACCACCAGATGTGATATTAGAAACGCTAGAAAGTGGTACTCATGAAATGCAAAAACGGCTGATTTTTGAGGAATTACTTGCTCATCAGCTATCATTACGCCGATTACGAAAACAGGTACGGACACAACGTGCGTTATCTTTATCTAGTACAGACGAATTAGAAAATAAATTTCTTGATTTATTGCCATTTGAATTAACAAACGCACAAAAAAAAGTTACAAACGAAATTAAAAATGATTTAATGCAAGTACAACCCATGTTGCGTTTAGTGCAAGGCGATGTAGGTTCCGGGAAGACGGTGGTTGCAGTGATTGCATTATTAAAAGCAGTTTCTGCCGGATATCAAGCAGCATTCATGGCGCCAACTGATTTATTATCAGAACAACATGCTCAAAACCTTATGAAATGGTTACAATCATTAAATATTTCGGTTGCCTGGTTGGCTGGGAAACATAAGGGCAAGCATCGAACGGAAATATTAAATGATATTGCGACAGGTGAAGCACAAATTATTGTAGGTACCCATGCACTGTTTCAGACAAGTGTTGTATTTAAAAATTTAGCCTTAATTATTATTGATGAACAACACCGTTTTGGTGTTGAGCAAAGGCTTGCTTTGCGTGAAAAAGGTAGTATGAATGGTACAGTGCCACATCAGTTAGTGATGACAGCTACACCCATTCCACGAACATTAGCAATGACTTGCTACGCAGATTTAGATGTTTCAGTCATTGATGAATTACCCGCGGGAAGAAAACCGATTACAACGGTTGTTGTGCCAGATACTAAGCGTTCTCAAGTGACTTCACGGATTCTTGAAGCCTGTTTGCAAGGAAAACAAGCTTATTGGGTATGCCCATTAATTGAAGATTCAGAGGTTCTTCAATGTCAGGCGGCGGAAGTAACGTATCAAAAACTTTTGGTAGATTTGCCTAAATTACGCATCGGATTAGTTCATGGTCGTTTGAAACCTGCTGAAAAAGAGCATGTGATGCAGCTATTTAAAACACATGAATTAGACCTTTTGATAGCCACAACAGTTGTTGAAGTGGGTGTGGATGTACCCAATGCTAGCTTGATGATTATTGAAAATGCGGAACGTTTAGGTTTAGCACAATTACATCAATTACGTGGTCGAATTGGGCGCGGACATGAAGAAAGTTACTGTGTATTGCTTTATCAAACGCCTTTATCAGGATTAGCCAAATCACGTTTAAAAATCATGCGAGAGACACAGGATGGTTTTAAAATAGCTCAGCACGATTTAAAGCTTAGAGGACCGGGTGAGTTATTAGGCACGAAACAAACCGGCTTAATGCGTTTTCGTATCGCTGATATACAGCGTGATCAAGCCTTATTACCACAGGTTCGCACAATTGCAGATGTCCTTTTAGAGCATTATCCTGCTAATGTAGAGGCTTTAATAAGGCGTTGGTTGGCCGATGGTGAACGTTACAGTGATGCTTGATCAAAATGAGCAATTTGGTATGGAATTTAAGGTTATTTTAATAATTTCTTAGTAGAATGAGATTAGGATTTTTAACTAACAGGAAATAAAAAACGTGTCTATTTGGAAAAAGTTAAAATTCTGGGGTAAGAAGCCTACGCAAGATGTTGGGAAGGCGTTGTATCCCGCAGATCTAATAAGCTCACGCAATGCAAGCGTGCAAGCACTTGCTGCGCAAAAATTTCAAGTAAGTTACTTAAGCGTCTATAATTCTACATTTCCTAGTTTTTGGTCCGATTCAACTTGGCAAAAGCAATATTTAGAAGTTTATGGTGGTCGTCGTTTGATTTTAAAAAAATATCCAGAAGAGGTGCATTTAACACACGAATCACGAGAAATAATATTACAGACCAACGCAGTAAATTTTTGGATAATTTGTACTGCTTGGAATCTAGATCGTTCTCTTATAAATCCACAAGGTCTATTTAACGTTCCTAAGGGTATTTTAGATTTTCCTTATGCAGTCATTAGAAACAACCCATATTTAGCCGAACTTGTTAAACAAAAGCAAATAAATTTCACACATCCAAGTGATGGACAATCCAACAAGCGAAGTGATGTGATTATAGAAATGAACGACGGTGAAATAAGGTATGAACTACATGATAGAATTTATTGTACTAGGGTATTACCTGACAAAACACAAAATTCAGTTTTCTTAGGTACAATTATTACGACCTATAGGTGCGGAGCAGAGGGATTTGAATTTATTGGAGCAAAAGGAAATGTTCCTTTTACACAGAAACTCTTGACAGAAAATAGTGGAGTTTTGGAAACGCTTCCTACACAGTTATCGTTAGAACAAAATGAGCTTCTTGGAATTATACATCAAGTTATTCGCAATACTGAAACAGGGGCATCTGAAAAACTTAGATTATTTATGTCTGCAGGGTTCCCGAACGCTTCTTCATCAGAGCTTAAGTTATATCAAGTATTTAATGATTTTTTAGCAGCACACGCTAAGTCTATAGATGTTGAACCATCATCAAATGTTTATAATTTGGTGGTGCAATTTATTCCTGTGCTACATACATTATATGAAAAAAGCATTTCTGATCGACAGTATAAGATAATCTACGAAAATGCAAAAGACTGTTTTTCGAGTCTAATGAAAGATTTCGATTTTTTATTCAATGATACGTATGCATTAAATTTATTATCACCACACCAAAAAGCAATGTTAAGTATTCTTCGCTCAATGGTTGATGAAACATATGTTCCTAAAGCATTTGAAGATCCTGAAGTCTTAAAAATTTTAAAAACAGAAGCAATTGCTGAACAACGTCTTTTATCTGAATTGTTTAGACGCCACAGTGATAGTTTGTGTGTTGCCACAGCATTTACAAATGCAGACTTAGTTAGTTATATCCCTACATTTGTTGGGCATGGTTTTAGTCATGCATATGCTAGATTGCAGCGTTTTCAACTTGCAACAAAAGAAAAAGAAAAAAACGAGATGGTGATGGAATATTGTTGCGATCCTACACTCTCACCGAAAATGAGAGTAGCTAATTTTCAGCATTTTTTGAAGGATAAAGAAGAATTTTTATCTGAGGAGATGTCGGCTGCACAATTTATTCATTTACTTGCAGTCGATACCCAAAATAACGTTTTACTCGAACAAGTTAGAAGACCTACAAAAATTAGACGTTTTTTTTCTTTTGTTGATAGAACCTTACGACAGTGGAATATTAATTTGACTGAACTTTTTGGGGTTAGACCTATTCACCATAGTATGTATACTAAATTACAGGAATTTCAAAATAGTGAAGGTGAGTGTTCATTAGCTGAATTGTCTGCAGTAAAAGACGTGATTGCTACAAGTGCAGGTCCCTCTTTAAGAGAGCATTTGAGTGCATTAGAGGCATGTGAAAGAGAAAGACGAGTTTTATCTACCAAAGCAGAGCCTAGTACGACTGAGCCGTTACTTCAATCGTCGATTCAATCAGCAGCATTACAACCCCAAAATAAATTAAAAGATAGCCGTAAAAATACAGGTGCTGGGACCTTGTTCTCACCATATAAATCATCTCGCGCTAGTGAAATGCTAAAGGAAGCAAGCTGGTTAGACGCACAGTTTAAGAATTTTTTACCACTTCTGCAATCAATTGAAACATTGAATATGTTAATTGATCAAGGGGAGCGCGAAAAAAAAACGCATCAGGAGACAATTCATAATAAAAATCTTGGGCAACGAGCAAAGGAATTCGCCAAGGAAGATTTAAAAGAAGTAAATGATTATTTAAAAAAATGTTTGATTCAAAAAGCTATGTTAGTCGAAAATTTGTTTAAATGTTTCTCTAATCTTTTCAAAGAAAAAAGAACTTTAATTCAGACTCCCAATTTATTATTAATGTTGTTTGTTGACCCAAATGAAAACTTACTCCATCGTTTATTGTTACTAAACGATTTTCGTATCAATCATATGGTTTTTAATGTGAAGGAATTACAAGCACTATTGCAATCTTTAACTGCTCCACAACTGATCGAATTAGCTGATAGAATATTTTTTTCAAGATCATGCGAAGGAGGGATTCACTATGAAATGATTGGTTGTTTGGCAATCCCGCATAATCTTTTAGAAGATGATTTTGACATGGTAGGTCGTAATACTCGAGCAGCTTTTAATTCTGGATTGCATCGGGTAAATAGGCAAAAGCAATTATTTATTCAATTAGTAGCTGATAAAGTATATCAGGATTTTAATTTAAAGATGGGACCGATTGAAAATATTGTTGAAGAATTGCCCTCATCAATCAAGTTTAAAAGAGAATTACTTAATTATTTTAAGTTGCGTTATTTGATAAAAAATACGCCTGAGCAAGCATTTTCATATCTCTTAGATGAAGAGATGCTTAAACTTTCGTTACAAGATGCACGGTTCTTGAGTATGGTGGATCCTTTGTTGTTGCTTGAAACAGTTTTAATCATAAAAAAATCATTTCCAAAACTGTATACAGCAAAACTGACTTCTGTCACTGGTGATTTTGTCTTTGAACTTTATGATTGCATTAAGTTGGTCTTAACTTCTATCAGTGAACCATTACCTTTTGATTTGAGCTTGATAACTCAAGATCCACTTTTCCGTAGCCAAATCTCAAAAGAGCTTGGCAAAGACAATTTAATAAGATTAGATGCTGATTTATCAGCTTCAACTGTTTCCGAACCTAAGGCGCTTTTATTACCTCAAGCGTCAACTTGATTAAAAAATATTCATTCAGAGATTTTTTCTACACAGATTTGATTGTTTTTTTGAAATGCATAATTATAATTCGATAATCATTTATCAGGATAGAATATGCATTTAATCGCTTGTGGCATCAGTCACCAAACAGCACCATTAAACATACGTGAACGTTTGGCGATTTTGCCTGAGCATGTCTCTACTAATTTACGACGATTGTCCTCAGAGGCTTTGGTTTCAGAAGCCACTATATTATCTACATGTAATCGTACAGAATTATATTGCATTAATGGTCAACCTGAACGTTTGTTAAATTGGTTGGCTGAGCTTCATCAAACACCAGCTAATGATTTAGAGCCGTATATTTATTATTATCAAGATAAACAGGCTGTTAAACATTTATTACGTGTTGCAAGTGGATTAGATTCGATGGTTTTAGGAGAGCCTCAAATCTTAGGTCAAATGAAGATGGCATTTCATACCGCTGTTGAAGCTGGTATGGTTGGAACAAGATTACATCAATTATTTCAATATGTATTTTCTGTGACTAAATCTATTCGACATAAAACCAACATTGGAACACAAGCAGTTTCAATTGCTTACACAGCGATTAATTTAGCCAAGCAAATTTTTGCAAATTTAAAAAATTGTTCTGTTTTAATGATTGGCGCAGGTGCTACTAGTGAATTATGTTTACGATATTTGTCTCAACAAAATGTGCAATCAATTTGGATTGCTAATCGAACTTATACTAAGGCATTACGTATAGCTGATAAATATGCAGGACAAGCAATTAGTTTAGGCGCTATTTCAGATTATATAGCAAAAGCAGATATTGTAATTACGGCAGCGCATTCTGTTTTACCTTTAGTAGGGAAAGGGCTAGTTGAACGTGCAATAAAAGCACGTAAACATAAACCTATGTTACTGTTAGACTTGGCAGTTCCACGAAATATAGAAGCGGAAGTAAGTACGTTGAATGATGTTTATTTATATAGTCTTGATGATTTACAACAAGTTATAGTGAATAATTTACAAAATAGAGAGAAAGCTGCAGCGCATGCAGAAAAAATTATTGATTTACAGGTAGAAGAATATATGCGATGGCTTGAGTCACTTAGTTCTATTTCAACTATTCGAAAATTTAGAGCAAAAATCGAAGCAATCCATGATTTTGAAATTCATAAAGCACTTCAAGCTATTCAAAGGGGTCATGCTCCTGAAAAAATACTGCGAAAATTTGCCAATGGATTTAAAAATAAAATTATGCATACTCCCACCAGACAACTAAGACAAGCAGGTTATAATAAACAAGCAGAAATTTTAGCTGCAGCCAATATATTATTTGACTTGGAAAATGATTAAATGAGATTAATATGAAACCTTCTATTCATAGAAAATTAGAATCATTGGTTGAGCGCCATGAAGAATTGGCTAGACTGTTAGCTGATGCTGAAACTATTAATGATCAAAAACGATTTAGAGATTATTCTAAAGAATATGCTGACTTACAAGAATTGGTAGATGCTTTTCGCGATCATCAACATTCCACCAAAGCGATATCTGACTTACAATTATTATTAAGTGATGAAGATCCTTCGATGCGTGAATTGGCTCAAGAAGATTTAAAAACACATCAGTTACAAATTGAAAATCTAGAAGAGCAGTTACAAATTTTATTATTGCCTCAAGATCCAAATGACAAAAGCAACGTGTTTTTAGAAGTTCGAGCGGGAACAGGAGGAGATGAGGCTGCTATTTTTGTTGGTGACCTATTTCGTATGTATGGGAAATATGCGGAGTCTCAAGGTTGGCAAGTAGAAATTATTAATAGTAGCCCTGGTGATCATGGTGGATTTAAAGAAATTATTACTCGTATTAGTGGACAAGGTGTTTATTCTAAACTGAAATTTGAGTCGGGCGCACATCGTGTACAACGCGTTCCTGAAACAGAAGCACAAGGACGTATTCATACTTCAGCATGTACGGTGGCGGTACTTCCAGAAATTGAAGAAATTGAAACAGTTGATATTAATCCTGCAGATTTGAAAATTGATACTTATCGTGCATCTGGCGCGGGTGGACAGCATGTTAATAAAACAGATTCAGCTATTCGTATTACTCATCTGCCCTCTGGCATTGTGGTTGAATGCCAAGAAGAGCGCTCACAACATAAAAATAGAGCAAGAGCCATGTCTTTACTGAAGGCACGTATGTTAGATGCTGCACAAAGTAAACAAAAACAAGAACAGGCACACACACGTCGTTTATTAGTAGGCTCAGGTGATCGTTCTGAAAGAATTCGTACTTATAATTATCCGCAAGGTCGTGTGACTGATCATCGAATTAATTTAACCTTATATAAACTTTCTGAAATTATGGAAGGTTCACTTGCACAAGTGATTGAACCTCTCGTCAGAGAATATCAAGCTGATCAATTAGCAGCGATGGATGAAAGCTTATAATGCACATTGAAAGTTTATTGCGAGATGCCGCTTCTCAGTTAAACTCAATTTCTGAAACGCCAGCACTTGATGCAGAATTATTATTAATGCATTTATTAAACGTTCCCCGAAGTTACTTATATATGCATGCTGAACAAGCAGTAGATGATAGTTTGAAGTGTCAATATCATATGTTGATACAAAAAAGAAAAACTGGATTCCCAGTTGCTTATTTATTAGGTAAAAAATCATTTTGGTCTTTGGATTTAACAGTCACAGAGGACACCTTAATTCCAAGACCTGAAACAGAATTAATATTTGAACTTGTTTTGAAAAAAAAATTCACAAAAAACGATTTAAAAAAATTAGATTTAGTAAATGGTTC
>JBFWPS010000001.1:0-26758 GCA_050249855.1 Gammaproteobacteria bacterium | reverse complement strand
CTTTTTATATCAATGGTAGAACCGCCACCTGTTCAAGATGGATAATCTACATAGCACGTGAAATTAAAAGCTGTGCGCGCTATTGGCAAAAAAATTTGAATTAAGCTAGGCAAAAATAATTTCAATAAAATTTCTCGCGTTACTGGGTAACGCTGGGATGTATCTAACCAGATTGCGGCAATGACTGCTTCTAAGTGATCTGCCATTCGTCTCCTATTATTGGACAAACCCATTAAAGATTCTCCATTTCCTAAGATTAATGCATCACCTAATTTTAAGGCGCTGGCCACATTAGAGAGAATATTTGTATTGCAAACCATTTGATCAAGTAATGGTGAAAGCTTATCAGAATCTTCAGAACAATTTTCAAAAAGCCAATCAGCTACGATACATCCAAATATTTTATCACCCAGAAATTCTAAAGTTTGAAAACTTGCTGTGGCTCCAACCAATGATTCTTCAAGTGCTGATTGTCTAAGCAATGCATGAATCAGAAAATTCAAATTATTAAATCTATACGAAATTTTAGACTGAATTGCATCAAAATTTGATGGGGGATAACATCCTACGGGTAAATCAATTAAACTTATATAACTTCGATTAAGAGAAGGAAATTCAAATAAGTGAAGGATCACTTGAATAATAGTAGCGTAATCTCTGTTGCAATCTAACCAAATAGCACCAAAAAGTGCTTGCATGTGACTAAAGAGCACTTTATCGTTAAGTTGAATATCATTTAACTGTTCACCCCAACCCAGAATCAACGACTCATCCAATTTTATTTTTCTCGCTGCAGCAACAAGCAAACCGTTGTGGCTCAATATTCGAGCATGCGCCAGAGTTAACCCACCTTCAGTTTTAAAAAGTGTTGTTGAAAATAATAGGTCACTAATAGCAAGACTTAATACTCTAACTCCGATAAATCGTAACCGAGCGTAAGTAAAACATTGTTCTGGTAATGTTGCTCTGTTTTCATGAACGGCTGCCAAACGAGTAGTCGCAACACGAAGCAATTCTTTATTATTAAAATGATAGGTAATTTGTTCTTCTAACATAATTAAAATGGTAACCATTCATGAAGCTGACGTCCATATTATTAAATATAACTAGAACATAAAGCAACCAAATAAGTTGCTTAACTATTTTACGAAACATCAGAACTTATTCTAACTTATATATCTTTTAAAAATCACTCTTCATGAGATAGTCAACTTTTGAGATAACCATATTACGGTCTTTTGACATTGACACCATAGCAGCAGCGTGAAAAACCTATAACTGATTTACGTAACTGGGGGGAGAATGCTAAATTCTATAAATGGGGGGTTTACATTTTGACATTTTTACGTACAAAAGGCATGAGAAGTAAAGTCGGTGACGATTATCAACGACAGTTTCGCTTTCACTCGTGGTGGGACCCTGATTTCATAGATACTTTAGAGAAGGCAGGTAGAAAGATGCTCAATTTGAAACTTTCTCCAGAAGCTTGGCAACAACGTTGGCATTTATCTGAGAGACTAGAAGATGTCATACTACGAGAAAATATACTCCCTGTAGAAAAATACTCGAGGAAAGCCAATGTTATAACCGACGAGACAGCATTAAATGACACGCCCGTTCCTCTTCGCTCTTTATAATTTTTGCTAGCACCAGAAAAATCAACTTTGATATTTCGAAGAGAATAAAAAAACAATTAACTTTCAGTAATGCTAATCATTTTTTCTAATGCACGCTTTGCATTATTGATTATCCACGCTTGACCCGCTTCATCTAATCGTTGTCGTGTCCCAGTAAATTCATTTACTACATCGCCAGGACGTACAATATTAAATTCAGGAATTTTACCTAATCTTAATAAATCTAGTAACGCAACCAAATGTGGCGGATCATTACGTGACATGGTTGCACAACCGCATCCCATTTTTGCAGTAATGTTTGGTACGTCTCCTAAATTTACAATCTGTAAATTTCTAAATTCTTCTTTTAAATTTTTAACCATGTGATTTTCAGTACCAACAGCATATTTCCCAGTACCAGCACGATCTTTTCCAACATAATCATATATAAACGCGGTTGATCCACACGCATCTGCGGCAGCTACCACTTCTTTACGGCATTCTGGATGTACAACGACGTTATATCCTTCTTTATGCCAATAGGCTATCATTTCCGGGGTATAATAGGTATGCACACCACATTGACTAGCAAACAAAATCAATTGAGATTGATCAAAATGCGCAATTGATTTTTGATCTAAATTTTTTAATCCGTATCGTGCACCTTCTTCACCAGCAGGCCAATACGCAATTTTTTTATCCGGAATATTGAGCCAACGAGCAACATTTTCGCCCATATGTCTATCGGGTATAAATAAAATCTTTTTATTCTGTGCTAAAGCCCAAGCAAATATTTTCTTTACATTAGAACTAGTACAAACGGCACCACCTTGTGCACCTGTCATTGCCTTAATACGTCCCGAAGTATTCATATAGCAAACCGGCAATATATTTTCATCACCATACCGTTCATTCAGTCCTTTAAATGCAGGGGCAACCATAAAATCTTTTGCCAACATTTCCATAGTACAACCTGATTTTGGATTAGTAATACAAACTGTTTGATCCTTATTGGCTAAAATACTGATAGATTCCGCCATGAAATGCACTGCAGACTCAATAATCACTTTCTTTTCTGGATGATTGACTGCCATAAGCGCAAGTTGATAAGAATCACCTATCTCTCCACCCAACTCTTTTACCATTCTAACAATATCACCACCCATATAATAATGAGCTAATAATAAAAGTGCATCACCAAAATGATCAATTGCTTTTTCAAAATAAGGCTTCATCCATGCTAGAACCGTTACTAAATCTCTATCAGGTAATTGTTGATATTCTTCAGCATAAGGTAAAAATTCCTCTTGATACCAATCAGTTGGATAATCACTTTGACAGATTTCCATTTCGGAAGGATATTGTAATACATTCGTTTTATGTATTTTTTCCTCTGTCGTTTTAAAATCTTTTATATCCATCATAAACCCCTAATATCGTGTATCCTTTGAAAATATAGCATACGGAGAAGCTTGGTCATATTTGTTTGGAAAATCTTCCCTAAAATGACCTCCGCGACTCTCTCTGCGTCTTAAGGCAGAACGAACAATTAATTCAGCAACTGTAATAATATTCCTAAGTTCAACAACATCTCTGGTAATAACATAATTCCAGTAATATTCTTCAACCATTTTCTGCCTCTCTATTATTAATTTTAGCAAATCACTCAAGCCTTTTTCAGTCCTAATAATCCCCGCATATGAGCTCATTTCTCCACGTAACCCTCTCCAGTTAGCGCTAATTTGGGTTGCTCGACGTAAATCAACAACACTCGTTGAATCCCAATCATTTACTGAATCAATAGTAGGGGTTGATAACCAAGGGCTACAAGCATGTGCAGCATTTCTTCCCATGATGATACATTCCAACAAAGAATTACTAGCAAGTCGATTAGCACCATGTAAACCAGTTGCAGCTGTTTCACCAATCACAAACAAACGTTGTAAATCCGTTTGGCCGTGAACATCTGCCAAAACACCACCACATAAATAATGCGCTGCTGGAACAACGGGTATTAGGTCTTTCGCTAAATCTAAGCCTAATGATTGTAATGTCTGATAAATTACTGGAAAACGCTTTTGCAAAAAAGCTTTATTTTTATGACGTATATCAAGATACACATAATCATCATGACTTCGCTCAATCTCTGTAAAAATAGCTCTCGAAACCACATCTCGTGTAGCTAGTTCCATCATTTCAGGCGCATAATCTTTCATAAATCGAGTCTCATCTTCAACCCGTCGAAGATAAGCACCCTCCCCTCTCAAAGCCTCAGAAATAAGAAAGTTATGTTTTTTAGGATGATAAAGCAAAGTTGGATGAAACTGATAAAATTCCATATTTCTCACGCGTGCACCTGCACGATATGCCATTGCGATACCATCACCCGTTGCAATATCAGGATTGGATGTATAACGATAAACTTTGCCAGCACCACCTGTGGCTAAAACAACAACTTTAGCTAAAAAAGTATGGATTTTACTGGTTTTTTCATCTAAAACATATGCGCCGATAATCTCTGGAAATTCCCCAGGAATATAAAATCGTGTGCGCTTGATTAAACGCACAGCCATATGTTCCTCAAAAATAGTTAATGATGATTGTGTTTGAAGGTGTCTTAAAAGCGCTTTGATAATCTCGGCACCTGTTGCATCACCACAATGATAAATTCTCCGTTGTGAATGACCTGCTTCGTGACCACACTCCAATTCACCTTCTGTATTACGAGTAAATTGTACCCCTAGCTTAACCAAATAGTCGATACTTTCACTGGCATGCAGTGTAATAGATTCCACAACATCGTGATCACACAACCCATCTCCTGCAACTAAAGTATCTTGTAAATGTTGTGGAATACTATCCGGTGGCTGTATCGCTGCTGCAATACCACCTTGTGCATATGCACTATTGGATTCCGATAATTCTGTTTTAGTTAATAATGCTACACGTAAAGTTGGATGTATTTTAAGTAATTCTAATATATAACTTAAACCCGCTAGACCGCCACCAAAGACAAGTACGTCAAATTCGTATCGATCACCACGTTGAGAAATAACTTGATTTGTCATATATCACATTTCATAGATAAATCGACATGCACAGCAGAATGTGTTAATTGACCAATTGAAGCAAAATCAACACCAGTTTCTGCAATTGCACGTATGTTTGCTAAAGTAATTCCGCCCGAAGCTTCCGTGCTAATAATACCTTTACATTGTTTCACACAAGCTGTTAGTAACTCAATATCCATATTGTCTAAAAGTATACGTGAAATAAAACGATGATACTCCAACACAATTGCTAATTCCTCTTTATTTCTTACTTCCACAATCACAGGCACGTTTTGTTTAGGTAATTTTGCAAAATAACTTAACGTTTTTTGCATACCGCCTATTAAATCTACATGCGTATCTTTAATCATGATTGCATCATACAAACCAACTCGATGGTTCACGCCACCACCACAATGCACAGCATATTTCTCAAGATGTCTCAATCCCGGTGTTGTTTTACGTGTATCTAATATTTTTAATACGGTCCCTTCCACTGCTTTTACGAAACGTGCCGTGTGGGTTGCGATTGAAGAAAGATGCTGTAAAAAATTAAGTAACGTTCTTTCGATAATAAGTAAATCTTTTGCAGGACCTTCGAGAATTAAGATTGTTTCTCCAGGTTCTATTATTTGCCCATCCACAAAATTCGTTTGAAATGAGATCTCCTCACTACTAGAAGCTAATAGCGTTTCTAAAATAGCTAACCCACAAAGAACGATCGTATTTTTTTCTTTTGAAATAATACGTGCCTTATATCTACGCGTATCTTCACCTAATAATAATTCTGAAGTGACATCCTGCATAGCAGGCCCCAGATCTTCTTCAAGTGCTAATACAATTATCTTTTTATCAATAGAATTCAGGTTTTCTTTATAACCACCCATTTATTTACTCACATATACTTTTATAAATCGATAATAAGAGACAAATATATACCATTATTAACACGGTTCCCACTTGAATTGATACGGTTTTCACTTGCTCTAAAAAATGACTGATTAAAATAACCAACCTCCCAAAATGCTGAACGTTTCCAGGGAATATTAACCCCAGCGAAAAATCGATTTTGTAGATTTTCGTCATTTTTTGACCAGTTCATTTTATTTAAATAAAAGAAAACTTCATTATAGATAAGAGGACTTATTTTATGATGGATTGTATTGGGAAATAAGAACGAAACTCTTTCTCTTAAACGGATTGACCATGTTGAGCGACCTTCCATTCTACGCTCATCAAATTGAGTACGTCCCCATAGCTTAAAATTATCATAATTTAGCACTCGATAATCTGCCCGTTCCCAGATATAACCTAATGGTGGGTTACCATTGACTTGATTGCTCGCGTGCAATTGCTCGCCTATCCAAAATAGCAGACTATCTTTACATGCATATCCTATACCTGAGCGAAATATAGCCTGCTCTAGCTTATGATCTCTGTCGATCCATCTCAATTGTGGTTGGATAAAATATTTCCATTTATTATCAGGATGTAATGAACCAAACAAGATGACATCTGTCCAAACAATCGTATTATTTTCTTCAGCATGTGTATGAAAACACACCCCTAGAAACAATATTAAAATTATAAATCTAAATTTTTGCATCATTTTTGCCAAAGTACATGAAATGGAACAACGTACAGGTTTGCACTTATCAAACCTATTAGTTTACCTGAATACTAAGCATACCAATAATCTATCTATATCTCCGCGATTTTCACAAAAATTGAGTCCAAATCATATTTAAGCTCTGTTCAATGAGATAACCTGCTCATAAAGCCAAATTTTTAATCCATTACTCACATTGGGAATTAAAATGCGCTATTCCTCAACATTATATTCCTTTTTCCACCTATCTTGATCAATATGCTGCGTTAAAATAAAACAATGCCTAACGTTCTACATGGAACATTTAGTCAATAATTTAAACCCCATAGACGTCACACTAACTTATCATAAATTAGGTTATAATATATCAATTATAAAAATCAACTATCCCACAAACGTCACATATTATAAATTCTAGCAACGAATTAAAACACATTAAATTCTTTATTTTTCAATGAGTTATGTGATTTTTCGGTGACCGAATTAATTGCGTAATAAGCGTTGGAGAATCGCTGAACGAATGATATTACTCTTAACACCTTCCATTGCTGGATAAACCGTTCTAACCAAGATCACGCTTTTTTCAAGACGCTCTACAATAGAAGCAGGTAAACGGATGGTTAGTACTTCTGTTAGATCTGTCATCTCTGCTGCAATATCAACTAAGTCAGCTAACGTAGATGATGGTAAAGCAAGTAATTCATCAACAGCCTGCGTAACCCATTTACTTTTTCCACGCATACCGTAACCTTGAGCAACAACCGCATGTAATAATTGTGTATGAATCGTTTTGGGAATTTTAACGGAGGTCATTATCGTATCTTGTAGCATCATTCTATATCTCGGCTTCTAACATGGTTATAAACTTTTTAAAGGTCTGACTGACGAGTGGCATATTACTCCAATCCATGTTATTAAATAAACGACTATATTTGTTATTTGTTCCTTGATTTAACATCGCTTCAACAATCAATTGAACGACTTTTGCTTTATTGGCATATCCCAAGTCAATACGTGATGGAACCCTGCCACGTTGACCCTTTGAAGTCTTATTTCTATTCATTCGTCGTTGCGACGTGGTCAATTCTTTTAAAGCTTTTAGTGTTGCACCATTAATACAGTGCACTAAAGCCATTCCTCTTAAACTGGGATCATCGATTTTAGCTAGATAGGCAGCCTTATCAAGGCTATTAACACGGCCTTCCTTAATTGCATCTAGAATATCAGTTGGTGCATTGATAATGGCTTGATAACAAGAAACTTGAGCAGCTGATAAACCCGTTATTTCGCGAAGCAACGCCGGACTTAAAACATCAACTTGATACTTAGCAACGTAAGCCGAAATAATATCATTCATATTATTGATTCTTTCTGCCAAGCTTAGATCTTCCCGAGCTGTATTTTCTATCCATTGAACCAATTTTAAATCCAACAACGAAGGTTTCTCATGATAAATTCTGGCGTCGATTTCCGTTTTACCAGCAATGATTGAAGCAAGTGTTCTCCGCTCGCCAGCTACAACACGATAGTTCTCTCGATGTTTGTATACAATAATGGGATTGATGACTCCATTTAAACGAATTGTATTAGCTAGCTCGGATAAACGTGCATGCTCTTCTTGCTTCTGAATAAACAAAGGATCTTCAGATACAATACTTGTTTGAACATCTAACATGGTTAATGCCAGCTCACGTGGATTATCAGGATCCAACTCAATGCGAGTCAGTGGTATCGATGCGCTTCGAAATAATCCTTGATTATTTTCAACCAGTGCTATGGTTTCTTCAAAACCCTTACTTAAAACATTAGATACACCAAAACGTTTTTTTTTATTCATCTTGAAACACCTTATTCGTTACATATTCACAAAATTTCAAAGCCTCAATCTTTGCTGGATTTGAATCTGGTAAATCAAAAATAGATTGAGAGCTGTTTGATGTAGTATCAACTTCAGCAAAAACAATACGGTCACCTAACTTTGTAGGCATAATGTACTTACTAATAGCACTACTTTCCATGAGACTTTCCAGCATATTACGATGTAATGAAGTTTGCTTATCAAACATATTAGGCAGTATGCCAAGTAAATGTAAGGGTTTAGATTTAGGCCTAGAAGTTGCTTCTTGCATCCACAGTTGCATCATGCCATAGACACCTTGAATGGGTTGTTCTTCCATAACAGTTGGTATCAAAATATGCGTTGCTGCTTTAAAGACACTCACCGTTAGTGGTCCTTTTGAAGGCGCGGTATCAATAAGGATGATGTCATAAGCTTCTTGTAATTCTGGTGATTCTAGCAACAAAGTCAACTGCTTATGTACTTTTTCTGCCACGTCAGCTCTTCTAACAGCTTCAGCTTGTAGTAATTTGTCGGCATGCCCAGGCGCAAGTTCAAAGTTCTTCAGGCGAGTTGGGTAAGGTACAAATGGGCGACCAAAAAAGATATTGGCAATAGAACTTCGACCATCGTCATCAAATTCTGTATCATTTGGATCATGTTCGGGATGAATGGGGGGCATAACGCCTTGAGGTGAAGCTGGATCAAGATCCATCTTTAAAAACAGTTGTGAAAAATTACACTGCGGATCAAAATCAATCCCTAATACAGATTTACCTAAAATGGTACTAAAATATTCTGCAAGAATGGTTGTGATTTTTGTTTTACCAACACCACCTTTATTATTTACAGGTGCAATGATTTTCATTAGGATATCCTGTTGTATTACGTAAAATCATACTATATCATCAAATAAGACTTTACGTAAAATTTTTTATGTAATACGTTTTGATTTATAAGATTATTTGTTTTTGATTTAAATGTAATCTTAAAACGTATGTATTTGTTTTATTTTAAAAAGCATCACATGTTGTTATATGTTTACATATGTTTAATTGTTTAGAAGATTGTAATCTATTGAAAAATATGAAGAAAAATCATAGTTTTGTGACGTCTATGGGAGCTTTTGTGACGTTTGAGGGATTCATTTGAGACTTTTATGGGATGCAAATGAGACATTTATGGGGAAAATGTGACGTTTGTGGGGAGTTTAGGCGAATAGCAAAACGTTGGTAATAAAAATGAAACAAAAAAGAACAGAAATAAAAAAACATATTGCAACCATACATTGCGCAAATACGTTGAGTTTATTACAGCGTAAAGTAAGTAATGCGCTTTTATTTAATGCTTATGATCATTTATTACAACAAGAAGAGCATACTATCTCTATTAAACAACTATGTGAATTAATAGATTATAAGGGTCATAATTATGCCGCCATTAAGGAGGCATTGAAAGGTTTACTAGCAACGGTGATTGAATGGAATGTCATCGATGAACAAAGTATGGAAGAAGATTGGTCAGCAAGTTCTGCATTATCGTGTGTGAGAATTAAAGGTTCTGTTTGTACTTACGCTTATAGTCCAAGGATGCGAGATTTACTTTATTCTCCAATCATGTATGGCAAAATTAGCATGGCAATACAAGCGCGCTTTCATTCAAATTATGGTTTAGCATTGTATGAAAATTGTATTCGTTTTAAAGGCTTGCCTTACACCAAATGGTTTGGATTGGATATTTTCAGAAGACTGATGGGGATCCCCGCTCAGAGATATTTAACATTTCGTGATTTTAAGAAAAGAGTTTTAGACAAATCAGTACAAGAAGTTAATGATTACTCCGATCTGAATATTACGCCTGAATTACGAAAGTCTGGACGTACTGTAACGGGCATTCGTTTTAAATTAAGTGAGATAATAGAATCAGAAAATCATGCAAAAATATCTAAAGATGACACACTAAAAGCCAAATTAATGTCGCAGTTTAATTTACAAAATACACTAGCTGAGAAGTTATTACAGACTTATGGAGAAGAGGTTATTAAAGAGAAAATGTCGGTCATCATGCAATCGACAAATTTTAAACGTAAAAATATCATCAATTTAAGTGGTTATTTGATTAGTGCTTTAAAAGATAACTATTTACCCTCAATAAAATCTAGAAAGTTTGCGCCAATTAACCCACAAAAAATTTCTAAAGAAGAGCATAATATAGAATTGTATAATCGATATTTGAGTGAAAATTTAGATAAGCAATTTTTAAATCTTGGTACAGAAGAAAAACAACATCTTTTAGATTTATTTGTTGAACAATTACGAAACAACAAGGAATTCTATATTTTAGATAAATTCAATAAACAGGGAGTTGAAGATAAAATTGTTAAAATTATTTTCCGTGATTTCTTGAAACGAGTAGCCAAATCGTATTTTAATGATCTATTATCACCTGAAGAATTTTATCAGCAAGCTAGAAATCATGTTTTGTAGAAAATCCATAGGCAAATCAGATTTAACTAATTAGGACAGATTTCGGAATCGGTTAAAAGTTTAACTCCTGATTTCGGGCGTTATTTTTTGGAGAAGTCTGTCCCGCCTATCTTTGTAAGCGTTCACGGAAATACAACAGATAGTTTTTCAGTTGGTTTGTAACGCGTAATTCAAATGATATGCATTTTGTCTCTCCCCCAACATTTTTTTTGGTGGCAGAGGGTTGAGGTGAGGGGGACTAAAAATTATTAATCTTCGCTCTATTTTATGGTACTATGAATAAGATTGACTCATGCCTCGAGTATGAGTGAATTAATTTCTAAATAGGTACTTCAAAGGTGAGAGTATGAAAGAGAAAATGGGTGGTTTTGCTAAAACTGTTTTGTCCACAATATGGTCAGGAACAAAAAGCCCTTTGGGGTTAACGATCATTGGTGGGTTATCGGGAGCTACGGCAACACATTTGTTCACAAAATCCAAAAATGTTCGAGATTTGGAACAAGCACAGTCCGATTGCAATAAGCTGCAAGATGAAATATTAAAACTGCAAGAGCTAAATACTAGACTCTCAAATCGAAATGATGAATTAAGAGACGAACTTCGTAAAATAGATAGAGGTTTTAGCGATTGCAAGTATCTTGTTCATGCAACTACAAGCGCGTATAGGAATTCTTGGTGTTTTTGGCGGGTCCAGGTTGATACATTCCATGGATCATCAGACATGACAACAGGTAAATCGCCTACTACGAGTTCTAAATTAACAAATAGGGAGTAATTCAATGAAAACATCACAAAAGCAGGCAAGCAGTTATTCAATTATTGGGATGTTGGTTGGTTTTTTCTCATTAAACAGTCGTTTTATAGCTGCACAAACCGCGCTACAAAATTCTGAAGCGAAACGTCAAGAATGTATTAGTCTTGCGGATAAAACAATTGCTGAGAGTCAATGGCGTATTCAAGATTCTGATGCTCTAATAGCAGCGTCTAAGACACTTCGGAAATAATTTAATTCATCTGATTGAAGGCAGTCGCTGGCCATACCGACATTTTCAATGCTTTTCGATTGTTTAATTTCCGGATCAACAGGAGTTTTTAACACAATTGCGATCTTGCAATTCTTGATTTTTTCTATTTTAACCCTGGGTTATTATAGGCGGAACGTCAGCAGTTCGATGATTGGAAATCTCTTGATTTTATGCTATAAATTATACAATAACGTTAGACAAATTTCACATACATGTAAAAGTGCAGCTAAGAATTTCTAGCATATAAAAATATAACAGTTAAGGATTCACTGTGGCTATAGCAAGAGTATTATTCTGGATCATTTCAATCCTTGCATTTTTATTGCTTGGCGTATTAGTTGCATTTGTAGATCATAAATACTTTTATCATCTTTGTTACCTAGTGCCACTGTTTTTTATAGGTCTTTATGACATGTGGCAAAAAAAGAAAACTATTTTACGCTTATATCCTATCGTCGGTCATTTACGTATCATACTACTATCGATTCGACCTCAAATTCAGCAATATTTTATAGAAACGGATCAAAATGGTATGCCATTTAGTCGTGAAGAACGAGAGATGGTTTACGAACGCGCAAAACAAACACTAGATACATTACCATTTGGAACGGAGCGTGATGTACATGCTTTTGGATTTGATTCCATCAATCATTCTATTATGCCTGTTGTAACATCTCATGAGGAGGCGCGATTGATTGTTGGAGGTCCTCAATGCAGTAAGAAGTATGATGCTTCTCGATTAAATATTTCTGCTATGAGTTTTGGTGCTATCAGTAAGAATGCCATTTTAGCTTTAAATCGAGGTGCAAAAATGGGAAATTTTGCTCATAACACAGGGGAAGGAGGGCTAAGTCCTTATCATTTAGCAGAAGGTGGTGACATCATCTGGCAAATTGCATCAGGTTATTTTGGTTGTAGAGATAAAAAAGGTCATTTTGATCCTGTGCTTTTTCAAGAAAAAGCACAGCTTGATAATGTAAAAATGATAGAAATTAAATTATCACAAGGTGCAAAACCGGGACATGGTGGTATTTTACCCGCAGTGAAAGTGTCACCAGAAATCGCAGCTGTAAGAGGTGTTGAAATAGGACAAGATTGTGTTTCACCAGCTAGGCACTCAGCATTTTCAACACCAATAGAGCTGTTATCATTTATCGTAAAATTACGCGAATTATCTGGTGGAAAGCCTGTTGGTTTTAAATTATGTGTAGGACACCGTAAAAATTTTTATGGGATTTGTAAAGCTATGTTAGAGACAGGAATTTACCCTGACTTTATTACGGTTGATGGTGCAGAAGGCGGAACAGGTGCAGCACCAGTTGAGTTCGTAGATTTTGTTGGAGTTCCGTTAAATGAAGGATTGGTATTTGTTCGTAATGCATTAGTTGGCACAGGTTTAAAAGAACATATTCGAATTATTGCAAGTGGAAAAATTATTTCAGGCTTTGATTTAGTTTGTAAAATGGCAATGGGCGCTGATATGTGTAATTCAGCACGTGGTATGATGTTTGCATTAGGTTGTCTTCAGTCGAGGCGATGTAACAAAAATACTTGTCCTACCGGTGTGGCAACCCAAGAACCTGTACGTGTCGCAGCTTTAGATGTTAATGATAAAGCACCTCGTGTATTACATTTCCATGATGCAACCATCAATAGTTTTTTAGAGTTGTTAGGCGCTGCTGGGATAAAAAAAGTTTCAGAGTTAACACCTAATTATGTTTATAGACGCGTTGGTATAGGGGTTGTGAAACATTATGATGAGATTTTTCCATTCTTTGAAAAAGATCAACTCTTAAAAGGTGAGAATTTACCACCAGATATTGCTACTGCTTGGCATGAAGCACGTTCAGATCAATTTTAATCTGAAGGATAACCATGAAAATTCAAACTATTAATCCTGCAACAGGTGAAACGATTAAAACTTATGACGAAATGTCATTAAAAGAAGTTGAGAATATAATAGATGAATCGCATCAAGCCTATCTTGAATGGAAAAAAACATCTTTTGCTGAGCGCGCTAAATTAATGAATAAAACCGGTGAAATTTTACGTGCAAGACAACAAGAATTTGCGGAAGTAATAACACAAGAAATGGGTAAACCAATTACAGCGGCACAAGCAGAAATCGAAAAATGTGCGTGGATTTGTGAACACTATGCAAAAGAAGCTGAGCACTATTTAACACCACGAGCAATACAAACAAATAATAGTAAAAGTTATGTGGTATATAAACCTTTAGGGATTGTTTTTGCAATCATGCCTTGGAATTTTCCCTTCTGGCAAGTATTCCGATTTGCAGTACCAAATATGATGGCAGGCAATGCTGGATTACTCAAACATGCTCCTATTTCCACGGGAGCAGCATTGAAAATTGAGGAAATTTTTCAAGATGCGGGATTTCCAAAACATTTGTTTAGATCTTTAATTCTCTCTAATGAAACAGCGGCTAAAGTAATGGGGCATCCTCATGTTATTGCAGTTACATTAACAGGGAGCGTGAGAGCAGGGCGTTCGATTGCTAGCACAGCTGGAAACGCACTTAAAAAAGTTGTATTAGAATTGGGTGGAAGTGATCCTTATATAGTGTTAGATGATGCAGACATAGAGTTAGCCGTCGATGCTTGTATCGCTTCACGTTTAAACAATACAGGCCAAGTTTGTATAGCAGCAAAACGCATAATCGTAAATAAGAAAATATATGATGCTTTTTTAAAACTTCTTATAGAGAAAATTAAACATTATATTGTGGGTGACCCAATGGATCCCACTGTTACTATAGGACCTATGTCACGAGAAGATTTGCGTGAAGAAGTACATAGACAAGTTTTAGATAGTATTAAAAATGGTGCAACCTTAGTGATGGGTGGTGAAATACCTAAGACAAAAGGATTTTATTATCCGATTACATTGTTGACGGATGTAAAACCGGGTATGCCAGCCTATGATGAAGAAATCTTTGGTCCGGTAGTTGTTTTAATCAAAGCAGAAGATGAGGCACATGCGATTGAAATTGCTAATGATTCTAAATTTGGATTAGCTGGCGCAGTATTTACTAAAGATATAGAACGTGGAGAACGTTTAGCAGCTGAGGATATTGAAGTAGGTAGTTGCGCTATCAATATGTTTGTCGCCTCAGATCCACGATTACCATTTGGTGGCATAAAAGAATCAGGCTATGGGCGTGAGTTATCTGAAGAAGGAATTAAGTCGTTTGTGAATGTAAAAACCATCGTTGTGAAATAGTTTGATTAAAAACTGATAAATACTTTCATTTTATATCCATTTGATCAGAATAAAGCTAATCAAAAAATTGACATATGTTGAATTTTTGATATCATGATTTTTTATTAATCTTTTTGATCAAATTGGAATTATTATGGATACAAACATATCTAAAAGGTCTTCAGATCGAAGACTAACTTGTCAAAATACTGTACGCAATCAACTTATACGGGATTTTTTTTCAAGACAACATTGTGTTCAAGTCGGATCAAATTGGCAGGAAAGATTAAGAGAAAGTGTTCAGCGATCCGATCTCCACACACAACCAAATCCACCACACCCAGCAAAGTTAGCAACACTAGCATTAGAAGATCCAATGGATCCTATTGAAGAGGATCCTATCTCTAGTCAAGGAAGAACAACTCAAAGAAGATTAGAAGATTCAGAGGATCCTATTGAAGAGGTTGCTATCGCTAGTCAAGCAATAACAACTCGAAGAAGATTAGAAGATTCAGAAGACTCTATCGATGATATTAGTGATGGCGATGATTTTGCTAGCATAAGATATTCAAATGAAGTTGATACAATAGCTCGTGATAATTCTCGCGTTGAATCTTTAAATTACGAGGAACTAACAAGTTTATCTTCATCTGATTCTGATAGTAACTCTTTGAATAGCAGTCCTAGTGATGAATCACCTGTTGAATATCTAAACCCAGCAAGTGTAGCTGCCAGTATATTTCAACCTGAGGTCACTAGAGCAATGAGCCCAACAAATAATGTAAGACATGTTCATTGGGCCGAGTCAATTGTAACTGCACGAGGAGTTTCAAGATAATTATTTGCAATAGTATTTGCAACATCTCTGGCTTGATCTAGATAGGGTAAAAGCCTACGCCCTTCATTTTTTAATAGTAGATCTTTTAGCGCATCAAATGAGTTACAACTAAAAGTATTTAATCCTATTACACCGCCAGCATTTTGAAGAGAGGTTTCAAAAATATTAGAAAGCTTTTCTGCAATTAATATATATTCATAGCAACGAATTAATAAATCATTAATCAATTGATCTGCCAAATGAAAGTTTTGATATTCATATGATGAAGTGATAGATGCCAATCCATAATAGAAGTCAGCCATAATTAAATAAATAGCACTGCCGTGTGTCTTTGTAAAAGAAGATAAATATTTTAAAAAATCATAGTCATTTATTTTTTGAAAATTTTCTATATGATTGGCTATTTTTGCTAACCATCTACTTTTTGAAATTTCTGATAGTTCAAGTCGATTAAGAATCAATAGTGAAGGAATATGATGATGATTTGCAGCTTTAATTAAATATTGATAATAAGTTTTATAATTTGCATCTGTTATGGGTGTGTGAGTGATAGGCAAGCTTAATTTATAATAGTAAAAACCTAATAATTGATGAAAAGGACTGACATCAGTAATGAGACCTTGTACAGGGATGTCACCTTCCATATTTAAAGCTATTTTCAATTGTTCAGCACTGTTGAGAATTTCAGACCATCTTTTGCAAAGTTCAGGGTCAGTGCAACAAAATTGATTTAATGTAGGGTCTTCAGTAGAAGACGTAAATAGAAAAGTTAAATTTTGTTGAGATGATAAAATGTTACGACGTAATTCATCTCGACTAAATAGGGCAGCTTTAGCCGATAACATGAGTTTTCCTTTATTATTATTTTTATTTACTCAATTTTTTATAGTGAGATCATATCTTGATATTAAACTAATAGTCAATGTACTACATATAGCTAATTTTGTTTATACAAAACACTATAGAACAAAAATTTTTAGAAAAGTATAAATCATTAAGCACGATTTCTAGAAAATCCAATTGTATATTCAATTTGTAAAGATTTTCTATAGGGTTGCTTTCGTTTCTTGTTTTTCAAATATAAATGAATGACAGGAACAATAGCCACTTCTAACAGTGTGATAAGTCCCACGATTAATTCGCCAGAGTAGGGTGCGTATATTGTTAGCATAAAACCTCCTGTTATTAAATAAATGTCACAAGAGGGATTTTATAAACAAATTTTATTTTTGGGCATAAGCTATGACTGAAAAGATTGTAGAAGATCTCTCACAATCATTTGAAATTTTCCTATTTGTTTTTTTCTGAACCAGAAAATGGATTGTTTTTATACCAAACCGTACGATTGATGTAATCGATATAACTTAAAATGATACGTACTACTTTTTTGGACACATCAGTAACGGCATAATCAGGAACTATTGCAAAATTACGCTGACCTTTCTTGTATTGTTGAGTGACTAATTCAATGGATTGTAATATTCGTTCGGTGTTTAAACCACTCATGACCAAGGTTGCAACATCCATACCTTCCGGACGCTCATGTGTTTCTCTAATCGTGATAGCAGGAAAATCGAGTATACTAGAATCTTCTGTAATACTACCGCTATCAGACAAAACACAAAATGCATTACATAATAATTTAATATATGCTAAAAATCCAAATGGTTTTAAGAAACTAATACGAGAGTCCATTGCAAATTCTTTGCCTTGATTTTGTAGCGCTTCTAATCGTGCACGTGTTCTCGGATGTGTTGAAACGATAATTTTCTTATTATACTGTTGCGCAATTGTATTTAAAGATCTTAACAACTCGAGTAAGTTTTCAGGTACATCTACATTTTCCTCACGATGAGCACTAAAAATAAAATAATCGTTGGGATCTAATGATAATTCTTCCAGAGCAGTGGAAGTTTCAACGCCAGTTTGATAATAATCGAATATTTCTCTCATAGAAGAACCAATTTTAATAACCGTTTCAGGTTTTAAACCTTCAGAAATCAAATATCTTCTAGCGTGTTCTGATAAGGTTAGATTAATATCACTGATATGATCAATAATCCTTCGGTTAATTTCTTCAGGAACTCGTTCGTCAAAACAGCGGTTGCCTGCTTCCATATGAAATAAAGGAACTTTTCTCCGTTTGGCGGAAATAGCACATAAGCAGCTGTTTGTATCACCATAAATTAATACAGCGTCGGGATTTTCTTTCTCAAGGATTTGATCAGAACGAATAATGACTTGACCAATCGTTTCAGCTGCCGTTTGACCTGCCGCTTCTAGAAAGTAATCAGGTTTTCGAATTTCAAGATCACGAAAGAAAATTTCATTGAGTTCGTAATCATAGTTTTGTCCAGTATGAACTAAAACATGATGGGTATGCTTTTCTAATTCTGCAATCACGCGGCTGAGTTTGATAATTTCAGGGCGAGTACCGACGATAGTCATAACTTTAATTTTTTTCATAGAGTTAAGCCACTATTTCATGATGATAATCAATCTTAGCTTGATTAATTAATAAATGATGCTGTGATAATAATTCATGTGTTTGAGTTAAGCTTAAAACATTATCTTGAGAACTAAATTCTTTATCTAAAATCGGTGGATTTTCTTCTAACGAGTCGTGTAACTCAGGCAGCATGGATGCAATCGCAAAGTATTTCCCACACGTTCTTGTGTAATAACGTTCTTCGTCGGAAATCAGTATTTCATGAAGTTTTTCACCAGGGCGGATGCCAATCATTGAAATTGGAATCTTTCGATCCTCGATTAAAGCTTTTGCAACATTGATTACTGTTGCTGAAGGTGCATTTGGAATAAAAATATCACCACGTTTTGCTTCATTAATCGCAGCAAATACCGTATCCACAGCCTCATTAATACTTAATAAAAACCGTGTCATTTCTGGTTGTGTAATAGTTATTGGACCACCTTTGATAATCTGTTCATGAAAAAGTGGGATTACTGAACCACGAGATGCTAAAACATTGCCGTAACGAACACAAACAAATCGAGTTTGAGGATTTAGAATATTTGCTGAAATAAAAATGCGTTCTTGTAAAGCTTTACTCATCCCCATGACGTTAATTGGTTTAGCTGCTTTATCTGTGCTAATCCCAACAACTGTAGATACATTAAAATCATGTTCTCGTATAGCGCGAACGATATTAATAGCTCCTTGACAGTTTGTATAAATTGCTTGTTCAGGAAAATATTCACATGTTGGTACTTGTTTGAGGGCAGCTGCATTGATGACAATGTCCACGCTTTTAATTGCACTACAAACATCTTCATAATTTCGAACGTCACCAATTCTAAATTCAAGCGTGTTAATAAAATTGTTATAGATGACTTCATCCGTAGTAATTTTACGATGTAGGAAGGCAAGCCGCATATTATGTTGTTTTGCTTCATCTCTAGATAAAACAATTACTTTTTTAGGTGCTCCTAAATCTCCAGATAGAATACGTTTCACTAAAATCTTACCCAAAGATCCAGTTCCACCAGTAATTAAGATCGATTTATCTTTAAACATAATTTTCTCTCATCGGTTAGTAATTTCATTTGCTAATTCAGTTAACATGTCATGCCAGGTAGGAGGGATATAATTAATGGCCTCTTGCAATCGTGTTCCTATCAGGCTTCGGTCACAAAAAAATTGATCATCAGGTTGAATAATGACATCGTTTTTAGGAAGTTTTTCAGCAAGCATTTTTAATAAATCAAATTTATTAATAGGCGTACTTGCAACATGCCAAAGTCCTGATAATTCGGAATGATTTAATAATATATTTTCAATTAATCGGGACATTTCAGCTGTAGTAATTCCCGTATAAATTGCACGACGATAACCAGAGATAGAGCCTTTTTGTGCTAAGAACCATTCAATTAAACTGGTTTTTCTAGATAGTTCTAAACCAATAATGGATGATCGTAGAGTAACACAATGATTATCATGTACTTCGCCTAAGAATTTAGATTGACCATATAAGTCTCTAGCATCCATAGGATCATCTTCAGTATATTGGCCTTTTTCTCCTGAAAACACACAGTCAGTACTTATATGAATCATGCGGGCATTGATCATGGAACATAGGTTTGCTAAACGATGTGGAAATAAGGCGTTAATTTCTAAACTAGGTATTGATTGTTTAGCATCACTGCGTTGCTTAACAATACCAATAGCATTGATGACCGCTTGTGGTTTAAAAACATTAAAAACATCTATTAGATCATCAAATCGTCTAATATCAATACTGGGAAAGCTATTTTCTTTTGTAAAAATCTTGAAGGATTGGTAACAAGAAAGCTCCTGTCTTAAGGTAACATAAGTGGTATGTTGATCCAGTGTTTTTAACAATTGATGACCCAGCATTCCATCGCCGCCTAAAATCAAGATACGCATTCTACAGGTTCCTTTAGTTCATCTAGCCATGAGTTGAATTGTTGTAAAAGTTTATTACGTTCGAAGTGTTTTGTAAAATATTGACGACCATTGTGAGCTAATATAGCACGATTTTCTCTAGATAAATGGTAAAGTTTAAGGATATTTCCAGCTAAGCATACAGGATCTTCAGCAGGACCTACCAATCCTGCATTCGCGTCTTGGATAATACGAGCAGGTTCGCCATCTAAAGCACCTAAAACAGGTTTTCCATAAGCTAAATAGGATTGCAATTTACTTGGGATAGTTAAAGCAAAAATAGGATCTTTTTTCAAAGTAATCAGCAATGCTTCGGCGTGTTCGTAAAAATAGGGCATTGCTTCAGGCGGATATTGACCTAATAGATGAAATGTATTTTCAAGCTGATTTAATTTAATTTGTTCAGAAAGCCACTCTTTTTGACGCCCATCTCCAACAATAATCCAGTGAATATCACTGTATTCTTTCAATTGTATAGCAGCTTGAATAATGGTTTCAAATGATTGTGCTACTCCTATGTTCCCAGTAAAAACGATGTTAAACCCTTTAGGTAATGTTGCGTTAACTGCGGTGGCGTCATTAGTTTGATAGAGTGCTTCAGCTGCATTTGGGAAATAAAATAGTTTCTCTTCTGCAATACCTAGGCGTTTGATTGCAGGTATAAATGCTTGTGATTGAACAAGAATTTTATCACATCTTTGATAGATGAAGCGTGTTAGTTTTTCAATGGCTGCTAATATTTTTCTTGATTTAACGGCTTTAACTGCTTGAAGCGATTCAGGCCATAAATCTTGAACCCAGAAGAAAATAGGGGCTCTCTTTAGCATTTTCAAAATAATAGCAGGTATGCCTACAGTGATAGGGGAGGGCATGAATACGAAAATAACATCGTATTTCCCTTTACAAAATAAAGGGCCTAGAAGGCTCGCTGACACTGCAAAACTAAGATAATTTAATGCGAGTCGCAAAGATCTGCTTTTTCCTCTAGAGATTAAAGGTACTCGATGTATACGGATACCATGGTAGTCTTCTGAGTGTATTTTTAACGCATGATAGCCTGTAAAAAATGAGCCGTTTGGATAGTTGGGGATTCCGGTTAGAACGGTAACATTATGGTCCATTGCTTGTAGACCCAGGGCAAAATCATTAATTCGAAATGATTCGGGCCAAAAATACTGAGAAACGATTAAAATATTCATGATATTAAGTGTTTTAAAGCCTAAATTAAGGTTGAAATTAATAGGTCATTAAGGATACCGCAAGCTTATCTAGAACGCCAATTGAGCGATGATTAATTAATAAATTTTTTTAATAATAAAGGTTGACCAATAAGATTATTTAGTGTACAATCCACCCAGTAGTAGAAATCAGGGTCATAAAAGTTGTATTAATTTATATATAATGTAATCAAAAAATGGCTTGAAAGTACTAGAAATGATTAGTATTGTAAAAAAATTGCGTGTGAGTAAAAATTTTTCTTGATTTTGTGAAAAATTTCTTTACAATCGTCGTGCAATTAGGTCAAAATAAAATCATAAAAATTTTAACGTAACTTCAATACAAGGAAGAAAACTATGGCGACAATAGCAAAAATCTCTAATACAAGTAATGGTGCTGCTTTACGTGATGCGGTGCTCAATACTGTAGAAAGTTATTTAGATGAGTGTGGGGAACTTAAACCAACACAGCTTTATCAATTAATTTTAGAAGCTGTAGAAGAACCCTTATTACAATTATTAATGGAAAAAACACATTACAACCAGTGTGAAGTTACCCGTGTTCTTGGATTAGCGCGTGGTACAGTTCGCAAAAAATTGGCGCAGTATGGATTGTTAAAAAAGAAACGATTCACTGCTGATCGTTAATTGTTAAATTACCTGCGGCAGTCTTGTATCTAAACTAAGATTGCCGCAAATTCGTTTATATTTAATATTCCCTTTGTGCATCTAGTTAGTTAATTTTGTTCGCTTATTACGAATAGGCATCATATAATCTGCTTTTAATCTCATTAAAAAGATAAAAATCATGTTGAAAAAATGGATACTTAGAATAACCTCAGGATTAACGGTTTGTTTTTATATGCAAATTTCTTTTGCTGCGGTTGTTTGGCGTCCTATTGATTTGGGTCTTGATTATGCGGAATATACAAATCAACAGCAATCTTACAATGGAACGATTAGAGCATTTCGTGTTGATTTGAAGCATTATCGTTTAAGTTCCGCACAGGCAAGAGAAATTCATTTGTCATTTGCTACTGTAAAAAAGTTTGTAACAGAGAATCAAGCAGCCTTAGGAATTAATGGCGGGTTTTTTAATGTAAGTGGTGATTCATTAGGACTGCGCATTAATGATTTCAAAGTAATGAATCCTTTACGAAAAATTAGTTGGTGGGGTGTGTTTTATATTAGAAATAATAAACCTTATATTGCTTCAAATAGAGATTTTGCGTTAACTCCATCTATTATCTTTGCTATACAAAGCGGTCCTAGGTTAATAATTCAGGGTAGTATTCCACATTTAAAGCCAGGTATTGATGAACGCAGTGCTTTAGGTATAACTAAAGATAAAAAAGTCATTATTTTAGTTACTGATAATTTACCATTAAGTACCACAGAACTAGCCCAAATTATGCAAAAACAATTTGCTTGTAGCGATGCGATTAATTTAGATGGCGGTACTTCAAGCCAATTATATGCTAGGCTTAATACATTCAGCATGAATGTTTTAGGATTAAAGCCCGTTGCAGATGCAATCTTGGTTTTTAAGAAAAAATAGATTTAGGACGTGAATAATAAAATTTAAAGGGAAAAATAATAATGATCAAGTTAAAAAATTTTTTGAAATTGCATTCTTTATTATTCTACTCCGCATTGATTTTTTTGGTTGTTTTTTCAACAAAAAGTTTTGCAGCGGGAAATAATTTAAGCTGGAATACTTGGTTACAAAATTTGCGTACGGAAGCAATATCTCAAGGAATTCAACCCGAATTATTTGATGCGGTTTTTTTTCAAATGACGCCAGATCCATCGGTACTTTCATTCAATAAACATCAGCCTGAAAAACGATTAACTTTCATGCAATATCGTAAAACTCGAATTGATCCCTTTCGAATAAAATTAGGACGTTCTAAATATGAACGTTACCAGGACTTGTTACAAAGTATTGGTTATAGTTATGGCGTAGATCCTTGTTTTATTACTGCATTATGGGGTATGGAGACAAGTTACGGAAATTATTTAGGGCATTTTTCTGTACCTAGATCACTTGCAACGTTAGCGTATGCGACTTCAAGAGCTGATTATTTTCATAATGAATTATTAATTGCATTACACATTCTAAGTGAAGGGCATGTCTCGTTGGATAAGTTCAAGGGAGAGTGGGCTGGTGCTTCCGGACAACCGCAATTTATGCCTTCTAGTTGGCAAAAATACGCTGTTGATTATGATGGGGATGGTCACAAAAATATTTGGACTAGTTATAGTGATGCATTTGCGTCTATTGCAAATTATTTGAAGATGAATGGTTGGCATCAAAATCAACCCTGGGGATTGGAAGTTCAAGTACCGGCTACCGTTAGTGAAGATATGATGGTTCTTGATCATCAAATGCCAATTTCAAAATGGTTGCAGATGGGTGTAAGACCGACGGATGAGAGTAAACTGCCAGCTAACTATTCCATGTTAGCTTCCGTTATTAGGCCAACTGGCGGACCAACCTTCATGGTATTTAATAATTTCAAAGTTATTATGAAATATAACAATTCGATTTTCTATGCAGCGTCAATAGGCTATTTGGCTGATAACATTTGTAATCTAGATTAAATATTTAATGAATAAAAGATAAATAAACATTGATGCTAATATGCATGTTATCAAGCCGTAATTTTAAGTTGTTCCCAATAATGTGCATATAGTGCTAGTGCTTTATCTGAAATATCAATTTGAAATTCACCCGTATCTAAAGTTTTTTCAAGTGGAAAGATAATTTGATTGTTACGAATGGCATCTGGTAAAAGATCATGAGCGACTTTGTTGGCTGTTGGGTAACCAAATTTTAGTGTTACTTGTTTTGCAATTTCTGGGCGTAGCATAAAATTTAAAAATTGATAAGCGTAATCTACATGCGGAGCATATTTTGGAATTGCAAAAGTATCTACCCAAATAATAAATCCATCTTTAGGGTATATAAAAACTAAATTTGGATTTTCTTTGGTTGCTCGAAAAATATCACCATTCCAAGCCATCCCCACAGTAGCATCTTCATCAATAAACAAAGAAGGGATAGCATCACTATTAAATAGTTTTATATTGGGGAGTAGTTTTTTTAGGTGATTATAAGCTACTTTAATATGTTCTGGATTTTCATCATTCGCTGAAAATCCTAAGCTTAAGAGAGACATAGAAAATACTTCCCTAGGATCATTCAGGAGAGAGATTTTATTATAAAAACGTTTTTGCCATAGGTCACTCCACTTTTCAACAGATTTTGGATCGAAATAATTTTTATTTACAAAAATACCTGTTACTCCCCAAATATAGGGAATACTATAAAGGCCTTTAGGGTCATATGCAGGATGTCGTAATTTAGAATAGATTGCATCAAGGTTTTTTAATTTAGAATGGTCAATAGATAAAAGCATTCCTTCTTTTTGCATGCGTTCAGTATAATAACCAGAAGGTTCAATGATATCATAGCCACTTTGGGGTGCTGCTTTTAATTTTGCATAGAGTGTTTCGTTATCATCAAAAGTAGAAATATTAATCCTGATGCCAGTTTCTTTTTTGAATTGTTTAATAACGTTGGAAGGGATTTCATTATACCAAACATATAGATTTAAAACTTTTTCAGTTGTGAAAGCGGATTGAAAAAATAAAATATTGATCAAAAAAATAAAAGTAGCAATCATTTTCATTAGGTGTATTCTCTCGAATGAACAAAGCGTATAATTATCTCATAGTAAATAAATAGGGTTCATATTATGTCTACTTTACTTATTCATGGTGTCCCAATTGAATGTATTAATCAAGCAGCTATTCAATATTTTGTGCCTGCCAAAGTGATTATATCCGTGTTATCAATTGAAAATGGACAAATTGGACAAGCCAAATTAAATAAGAATGGTACCTACGACTATGGACCTATGCAAATAAATTCGATTTGGCTTGATAAAGTACGACCCTACGGATACACACTCGAACAGATACAGTATGATCCTTGTGTTAATGTAACCGTAGGCACATGGATTTTAAGCCAAGCGATTGCGAACGCAGGAAGTATTTGGCAAGGAGTAGGAGATTATCATTCTCATACCATTAATAAAAACTTACATTACCGAACAAAAGTTGAATCAATTTATACCTATTTAGAAGATTACTTAAATGGGAAAGTGGATCATTTAAAATTGTAATTAGACTTTATGCTTGTTTTTAGCAATAAAGGTATACATTGTAGGAACAACAAAAAGTGTAAAGAGTGTTCCAATAGACATCCCTGTTGCTATAACTAATCCAATATCAAAGCGGCTTGCAGCGCCAGCACCGGATGAAATAATAAGTGGGACTACACCAATGACCATTGCTGCAGTTGTCATCAAAATGGGACGTAGACGAATAGATGCGGCTTTTTCTATGGCTTCTCTTATTGATAAGCCTTCATTGACTTGTAGATGATTAGCAAAATCAACCATTAAAATGCCGTGTTTACTGATCAAACCAACCAGTGTGATTAATCCGACTTGAGTATAAATATTAATGGTAGCAGCACCTAGGTTTAAAGGAATGAGTGCGCCACAGATAGACATAGGTACGCTAATTAAGATAATAAACGGATCGCGAAAACTTTCAAATTGAGCGGCAAGTACCAAATAAATGATCGTGAGTGCAAAAAATAAAGTAACTACTAATGCACTTCCTTCTTGGATAAATTGACGTGATTGTCCTGCATAATTATAAGTGAAACCTTGAGGAAAAGTTTTATCAGCTAATTTTTGAAGGTAATGTAATGCTTCACCTAGGGTAACACCAGGCATCGGGATAGCTTCAATGGTTGCTGAATGTATTTGCTGAAAATGTGTTAAACTGTTTGGTTGAGCGGACAGCACAAGATCTGCAATAGTAGAAAGTGGTACAGACTGATTTGAGGCTGTTTTTACATATATTTGGTCGATTTGATCTGGAGTTAGTCTGAAGCGTCGCTCAACTTGTGAAATAACCTTATAGCTTTGACCAATCATACTAAAGTAATTTATATAATTTCCACCAAATGCACCGGCAAGTGCATCACCAACACTTTGCATGTTAATAGATAATTCTTCTGCTTTACTATAATTAATTTTTACGTCCAACTGAGGTTGATTATATTTTAAAGTATTATTGATATAAACAAACATTCCGCTGTCTTTAGCTGCCTTGAAAAAGCTTTGTGAAACTTCATATAATAGTGGAAATCCACTAGTTGTATTGACAGTAAACTGAATTGGAATATTACTTCCACCTACAGGCAATGGTGGGAGTGGAAACGCAGCAACTTGTAATCCAGGGATGGTATTTAATTTTTGTTGCATGATAGGAATAATTGCATTTTGATTTTTATGACGCTGACCCCATGGCTTTAATATCGCCCCTGCAAAAACAGATGATACACCTTGATAACC